>NZ_JAVXGL010000016.1:0-15829 GCF_036657415.1 Anaerorhabdus sp.
AGGAGGTTGGAATGCTGCTAACTATGCAGGTTACTATCCACAAAAAGTGTTGAAATTAATAATGCTTAGTCCAGTACAAACTTTCGCAAAAATGCATATGTCATTTTTTATGAAAATAATGAAGATGGGATTTCATCCGACAAGAGAGAATGTCGAAAATTATATTGGATGGGGAAGTGAAAGGGAAGAACCACTTCCAGACAGTATCATTAGACAATTTACAATTTCAGTTATGAATATGAATTCGAGTGCAAGTTTTCCTAAATGGATAAAGAAAGAACACTTACTGAATTTAAATATGCCAGTACTTTTAATGCTCGGAGAATATGAATTTGCATTTTCAATACCTCAAGCTATTAAACGCGCAAAACATTTAGTTAAAAATTTAGAATTAAAAATTGTGAATAATTCATCTCATTTGTTATGTGTAAGTAAACCGGATTCAATTAATAATGAGATTGTAGAATTTATAAATAAGTAAAATATCTACATAAATATGACAAAAGATGTCAGGATATATTTGATACAATATAAACAATAGATGATGAGGAAGTTATAATGGCAGAATTTATTAATTTAACATCTGAAAATATTCAAAAAGAACATTTATGCTGTATTATTCGAAGTAAAAAAGTTCACCCTGGAGTTGAAGCAAAACGACAATGGTTAAGTGATCGTTTGAAAGAAGGTCATGTATTTAGAAAACTAAATACAAAATCAACAGTTTTCATTGAGTATGCACCACTTGAAACTGCTTGGGTACCTATTGAAGGCGATAATTACATCTATCTCTATTGTTTATGGGTAACGGGTAGTGATGCAAAAAAAGGTTATGGTAGAGAACTTTTAGAATATTGTTTAGAAGATGCAAAGAAAAGTGGAAAATCTGGAGTATGTATGCTTGGGTCAAAGCGTCAAAAAGCATGGTTATCAAATCAAGAATTTATGAAAAAATTTGGATTTGAGGTTGTTGATACAACAGACAATGATTATGAATTACTTGCATTATCTTTTGACAAGAGTAAACCAAGATTTACGAAGAAGGCAAAGAAATCGAAGATTGAGAATCAAGAATTAACAATTTATTATGATATGCAATGTCCTTTTATTTATCAAAATATAGAATCATTAAAAGAATATTGTGATCAAAATCATATAATGGCATTTTTTAAACAAGTACATTCACTTGATGAAGCAAAAAAATTACCCTGTGTATTTAATAATTATGGGATATTCTATAAAGGAAGTTTTCAAACTGTTAACTTAATAAATCCGGAAAGTCTAACGAAAATATTGAATAAATAAGGAGTGATAGTATGGCAATAGCAAAAGAGTGTATTTCTTTGAAAAGCAATATTCAACGAGTATGGGAAATAATAACAAATGTCAGTGATTATTCATGGCGAAGTGATTTGAAAAGTACAGAAGTTATTAATGAATATCAATTCATTGAAATTACACGTGAAGGATATTCAACCAAATTTACAACAACAATCTATGAACCCTATAAACGATGGGAGTTTGAATTTGAAAATGATAATATGAGCGGTTGTTGGTGTGGAATCTTCACTGAAAAGGATGGACAGATATTTTTGGACTTAACGGAAGAAGTTAATGCTAAGAAAATTATGATGAAACCATTTGTTAAATCTTATTTAAAAAAGCAGCAACAACAGTTCATTAGTGATTTGAAGAAAGCTGTTGAATGAAACTAAAATGTGCGAATAAATATGATTTTTTACCAGCTATCCAAGCGATATAAGAGCAAAAGTTGTTCTTTTTTCGATACTATGATATACTAGTTAGCGTACATACAGTAATAAATAGCGATAAGGCGATGCTTAAATGTATCGCTTTTTATACGCTTATCGAAAAGGAAAACATGAAATTTAACACATTAGACATTAACGAATCAATTTTAAAAGCAGTAGAAGAAAAAGGTTATACCGAACCGACGCCAATCCAAGAAAAAGCGATACCTCATGCATTATTAGGTAAAGACATTTTAGGATGTGCACAAACAGGTACAGGGAAAACAGCAGCATTTTTAATTCCCACAATTCAAAGATTAAAGAAACATGACGCAACTAAGATTAGAAGTTTAATTTTAACGCCGACAAGAGAACTAGCAATTCAAATAGAAGAAAATTTTATTGAGTATGCAAAGTATACAAATATCAAAAGTGCAATTGTATTTGGTGGGGTACCACAAAAATCCCAAGAAAAGGCAATTCGTCAAGGTGTTGATATTGTTGTAGCAACACCAGGACGTTTGTTAGACTTGATGAAGCAAAAAATTATTCATATCAATGAAATAGAAGTTTTTATATTGGATGAAGCAGATCGTATGCTTGATATGGGATTTCTATTTGATGTAAAGAGAATTATTGCATCATTACCAGAAAAAAAACAAACGTTATTCTTTAGCGCAACAATGCCTAATGAAATAAAAGAGTTAACGCAAACATTATTACATAATCCAGTTGTTATTGAAGTAACACCACCTTCATCAACAGTAGAAAACATTAAACAATCACTTTATTATGTTGATAAAGCAAATAAGAAAAATTTATTAGTCGATTTATTGAAAAAAGAAAAAATTGAAAGTGCATTAGTATTTACAAGAACTAAAAATAATGCGAATCGTTTAGGAAAATTTTTAGATGCAGCACATATTAAAGTTGGAATAATTCATGGTAATAAATCACAAAGTGCACGCCAAATTGCGTTATCAAAATTCAAGAATGGTGAAATCAAAGTTCTCGTTGCAACAGATATTGCAGCACGGGGAATTGATATCAATGAACTGAGTTATGTTTTTAATTATGACATACCTACAGAAGCAGAAGCTTATGTTCACCGTATTGGTAGAACAGGTAGAGCTGGAAATGCAGGAACATCAGTTTCATTTGCAGATATTGATGAATTAGATTTGGTAAAGAGTATACAAAAACTGATTCATTTAACTATTCCAGTAGTAAAAGAACATCCATATCCAATGTTAGTAACAGAACCTACACCGAAGAAAAAGCAAAGAAATTCTTCAGCGAAAGTAAAGAATTCTAAACCTATTAACAATAAGGCAAACAAAGAAAATAGAATTTCTAAAGATAATAAAACTGAAAAAACGAGTAATAAGAAATCTAAGGATAAGAAATCAGAATATAAGCCTTATCAAAAGAAAAAAGCGGCAAAGTCTTCTGAGAAATCTTATGCAGGAAAGTCAAAAACGAGTCAACAAAGAAAACCAAAACAAGGAACTCGTGGAAAATAGTATGCCAATAACAAAGCGTGATCAAATTCAAATCGGAACATCGGTACAAGTTGTTCAAAAACAAGATCAAAGAAGTGGGAAGTTAACGCAAGGGATTGTAAGCCGTATTCTGACAAATTCACATAATCATCCAAGAGGTATTAAAGTAATGCTTGAGGGTGGAATAGTTGGTAGAGTTATGGTAATCGATTCAATTAGTAATAAATAATTTAATAAACGCCAGGTAGGATTAAGAATGCTATTATGGTGTTTTTATTATTTTAAATACATTATCTTAGTCAAAAACCTAAAAAAGTGCTATCATTTCACTATAAGCATAGCGGGGAAAAGGTATGGGTAATATAGATTGCTATAACGACGAAATAAGCATGAATAATAATATGAGAGATATGCTAGAAAGAATGCGCGGCGGAATTATCTTGTGTAATTTTGATTTGAGTACACAAAGTTCAAGTGTAGTTTATTCAAATCGTGGCTGGTCAGAAATTACAGGATATACACCAGAACAACTTCAAGCAGAAAAAGATGGAAACCCACAAGGTTTAATTTTAGAGGATGATAAAAAACAATCGGATGAAGATTATGCTATACAAATGGCACAAGGAGATACATATGAACTTATGTATCGTATTATTCATCGTAGTGGTGAAATAAGATGGGTAATAGATAAAGGCATTGTAAAATCACTACCAAATAATATAATGCAAAATTTAAGTGTTGTAACAGAAATAACTAAAATTAAAGAACAAGAAGAAGCAATGAAATTATTAGCACAACAAGATCAATTGACTGAATTAAACAATAAAGCAACTTTTAATACCTTAGCAAAAAAAGCACTTGAAAGACAAAATAATTGTCTACATGCATTACTTATGGTAGATGTTGATGATTTCAAAGATGTGAATGATTGTTATGGACATGCAGTAGGAGATCAAGTTTTGGAACAAGTAGCCACGGAACTTAAGGAACGTTTCCGTAGCCGTGATGTTATTGGTCGAGTAGGTGGCGACGAATTCACAATATTAATGACAGATATTCCATCAAAGGAAGTAGCGATAAAAAAAGCAGGAGAGTTATGTGATACAATGAATAGTCGCAAATTTGCTAAATGCGATATAACTGTAAGCATTGGTATTGCTTTTAGTGATAAAACAAAGAGTTTTGACGAACTTTACATTGAATCTGATGAAGCACTATATCAAGCAAAGAATAATGGAAAAAATCAATTTCAAGCAAAATAACCATAATAGTATTGGCATTAACCACCCAATAATCAGTTAAAAGAGTTGTCAAAAGCTAAGACAACTTTTTTTTGTTTTTCAATAACAGTAATAAATACCTAAAATTCGCATAATTCAGCTGTTCATGGTATAATTCCAATATTGCGTTTGGAGGTAATACGATGATAGGAACAAACAATATTAGTGTTCGTTTTGGACAAAGAACACTTTACAAGGAAGTTAATATAAAATTTACAAATGGTAACTGTTATGGCTTAATTGGAGCAAATGGAGCAGGTAAGAGTACTTTTTTAAAGGTTTTGAGTGGAGAACTACAACCAGATACTGGTGAAGTATACATGGGTAGCCGTGAGACACTCTTTACATTGAAGCAAGATCATTTTGCATTTGATGATGAAAAAGTAATTAATGTTGTGTTGCGCGGTAATGAAAAACTTTATGCAATTATGGAAGAAAAAGATGCATTATATGCAAAAACTGATTTTAGCGACGAAGATGGTGAACGTGCCGGTCACCTAGAAGCAGAATTTGCAGAACTAGATGGTTGGAACGCAGAAAGCCAAGTTGCAATCTTGTTGAATGGTTTGGGTATTGATTCAGATTATCATGAAAAATGTATGAAAGAATTAACAGGGAGTGAAAAGGTAAAAGTTTTACTTGCTCAAGCGTTATTCTCTGGTGCCGATACATTACTATTGGATGAACCTACCAACGGATTGGATATTAAAGCCATTTCTTGGTTAGAACACTTTTTAATTAACTATGAACATACAGTAATTGTAGTATCACATGACCGTCACTTTTTAAATAAGGTATGTACACATATTGCAGATGTTGATTTTGGAGAAATTCGTATTTACTCAGGTAACTATGACTTCTGGTATGAATCAAGCCAATTGATGGCAAAGCAATTAAAAGATGTAAATCGTAAGAAAGAAGATAAGATAAAGGAATTGGAAGATTTCATTGCCCGTTTCTCTGCCAATGCTTCTAAATCAAAACAAGCTACATCACGTAAGAAAATTTTAGATAAAATTGTGTTGGATGATTTAAAACCATCAACCCGTCGTTATCCATTTATCGATTTCAAACCGGCAAGAGAATCTGGTAAACAAATTTTAAATGTTGAAGGAATTTCAAAGAGTGTTGAAGAGGTAAAACTTTTAGACAATATTAGTTTCTCTATGCTTCAAGACGACAAGATTGCGTTAATTGGTAATCCTGTTGCTTGTACAATGTTACTAAAGATCATCAATAATGAAGTTGAAGCAGACAGTGGGGAATTTAATTTAGGACAAACAATAACACCATCATATATTCCAATGGATAATTCAAAATATTTTGAGAATGAAGATGATATTTGTACATGGTTATCACGCTATACTGATACTGATGATATGTCATTCATTCGTGGCTTCTTAGGAAGAATGTTATTTACTGGTGAAGAAGCACTTAAGCCAGTTAAGGTTTTGTCAGGTGGGGAAAAAGCTCGATGCATGCTTAGTAAAGCAATGCTTGAATCACCTAATCTAGTTATGTTAGATGATCCGACTAACCATTTAGACCTTGAAGCAATCACATCATTAAATGATGGTTTGATTAATACTAAAGCAGAATTATTATTTACATCACATGACCATCAATTTCTTCAAACTATAGCGAATCGTATTTTGGTCATTCGCGAAGATGGAACTTTAGGTGATTATCGTTGTACATATGATGAATACTTAGAAAAAGAATTAGGTATCGAAGAATAAATAAAAAACCGATTATTGTGATAATCGGTTTTTTTGTATCAATGAATTAGAATTTATTTTGCTGGAATTGATTCTTCACTACTCATTACTCGGCATTGACCACCATTACTTTCAAAATAATTATTTACATTTTCAATACTTGTATCAATGTTAGCCCAATCTGTAAAGTCCATCAATGAAATTAGCATTTTATCATTACAACCCTTACAATCGAAATAACCATCACTTCCAAACTTAACTAAATAACTTTCATCTGCAACTTCACAAGCCATTGTTACTGAAGATGTTGTTTTAGAGGTTTCAGATTGAGTGATATTGAATACGAAAATAATCACAATTGAAAGAATAATTAGAATCACAAATCCAATACCAATTACTTTTAATGTGTCAATAATGATCCCTGCGAGTTTCTCCGTATTACTTACTTTTTCGACAACAATATTTTTAATATCATTATCAACTAAATCATCCAAGCTTATTTGAAAAATAATGGATAATTGTTTAGCTGAATTTAAATCAGGTGATGTTTCATCCAATTCCCATTTTGAAATTGTTTGACGGGTTACATTTAACTTTTCTGCAAGGTCTTCTTGCGAATAATTGTTCTTCTTTCTTAATTCGGATAGTTTACTTCCAATACTCATTTTAGTATCTCCCTTCACAAAAAAATTTTAGTTCATATATAAAAATTGCTCTACCAATTTTCGTTGGAAGATGCGCAATTTTTTTTAACATTTAATTTATTTAGTGATTTTTAAATAATACATGGAATAGGGTTGCAAGGTTATGGAAGAAGACAATATAACAGTATCTCCACTTATTAAATCAATTGCTTCACTGTATGATCCCAATTGACTTGGTGATAATGTATACGTAGATTGATCAATGTTAAAGACAACTAAAATAGATTCATCTTCAAAAGAGCGTTGATAAACTAATTGTTTGTTTAAAATGGTGACATTTTTATAATCGCCATAGATAATTGCTTTAGTGCTTTTATGAATTTCTGTCAGTTTTGCAACTATTTCTGCAAGTTCATTGAAGACAGGATATTCAATATGTGGGCGTAAATTATCATCAGATCCTTTTTGTTTTAATCCTTCTATTCCCCATTCACTTCCATAGTAAAGACAAGGAATACCAGGCATAGAAAATAGTAAGCCATAGGCTAGAGGTAAATGGTTTTTATTCTTGAGATTACTGGCAATACGGGATACATCGTGATTATCTACAAATGATAATAAATGCATATTTTTATAAAGTGAATAAGGATCGTTTGAAAATTGACGGTTTAATGAATGTGCAATTTCAAATAAATTCAAATCATTTAAACTTGAATGAATTCCTTTGAAACATTCATAATTTGTACAGCTGTGAAGCATTTCTTGGTTGACAATACGTGAATAATCACCTGAAATAATTTCTCCAACTAAAAAGAAATCACCTTTAATTTCCGTACAAAAAGTCCGAATTGTTTTAAGAAAGTCAGGTTCAATACAATAGGCTACATCCAAACGAATACCATCAATATCAAATTCATCTATCCATAGTCGAATACTTTCAAGTAAATAGTGAACAACATCTGGATTTTTTAGATTGAGTTTAACAAGTTCATAATGGCCTTCCCAGCCTTCATAGTAGAATTCATCATTATAAGGTGAATTACCATCAAAATTAATATGAAACCAGTCTTTGTAAAGTGAATCATAACGATGTTGAAGTACATCTTGGAAAGCCCAAAATCCACGTCCAACATGATTAAAAACACCATCTAAAATGATTCTTATATTATTATCTTTTAAATGCTGCGTAACTATCTTAAAATCTTCGTTTGTGCCTAAACGACAGTCAATTTTTTGATAGTCGCGAGTATCATAGCCATGGGAGTCAGATTCAAAGATGGGAGTAAAATAGATGGCATCGATATTACATTGTTTTAAATGAGGGATCCATTTAATAATATCATTTAGCCGTGATACTTGAATGCCATCGTTAGTGTGTGGTGCCCCACAAAACCCTAGTGTATAAATTTGATAAAAAATACTATTTTCAAACCACATTTTATTAACCTCGAGCGAGCCAATCTTTAACTTTAATGGCAATTTCATCTTTATTTGATTTTAATGGATCAATAAAATCAATTGTGCTAACTACAGTATTATTCAATAATAAATTACTTAACTTTTTATTGAATACTTTAGTACCTCCACCACCGTGACAAGCAAATAAATAAATATCTTTATTAACAATCTTGTTTATTGTGAAAAAGGTTGTGAGTGGTGGTGCATAACTTGCATTCCATACTGGAGAACCGATATAAATCTTATCATAAGAGGTTAGATCTATTGGTTCATTTAACAATGCTGGTTTTTCGTTGAAAACAACACTTTTACCACCCCAAAAATATTTCATAAAGCCACTTTTTGGAACTTCCTTGATTGGTTGAATTTTAATCAAATCAGCATCAATATTTTCCTTTATCAAAGATGCGATCATTTCAGTATTGCCATCAAGTGAATAATAAATAACGATTGATTTCATAGTTTTTTCCTTCTAGCTCTTTCATGACTATGGTAACATTCTATAAAATAATGCACAATCAAAAGAATACAATCTAGTATGAATTGAACTATCATGATACAGTGTATTAAATGATAAGAGGACATATTATGAAGTTAGAGACAGAAAGATTAATTATAAGAAGCACTACTGAACATGATAGTGATTTTTGTCTTAGTATATGGTTGGATGAGAAGATGGGTAAATATTTAAGTGATCCACCTCGTAATCAAGCAAGTGAAAGCTATTTGAACTTTGCGGTGGATATAGAAAAAGATATTAGTTGGATGCCATTTATTGCCATTCGAAAAGATACAATGGAGCTTATAGGGACTTGTAGTTTAGTGCCTAATTATGAAACGTGTATTTGCGATTTAGGAATATGTGTTCATTCCTGTTTTCAGCATCAAGGATATGCTACAGAAATTATTAGGGCATTGATAAAATATGCATCCATGTTTGGTTGTTTAAAGCTTACAGCTGAAGTAGCAAAAGAAAACACTGCATCCAATGCCGTGTTTTGTAAACTAGGATTTCATGTAGAAAAAGAAACATGTTTTAGAAAAGCTAATACAGAAATTGAGTATGATTCATATATTTATTGCTTACATCTTAAATAAAATATTATTTATAAAATTAGCAATACCATCATGATCATTATCATCTGTTATATAATTGGCAACACTTTTTGTATGACTGCTACCATTGCCCATGACAACACCTATACCTGCATTTTTAATCATATCAAAATCATTATCCGCATCACCGAAACAACAACATTCTTCAAGTGTAAAATTATGGTAGTCAAGAATTTTTTGAATGCCACCTGTTTTTGAAATATTTGGATCCATATATTCATAAAGGACACTTGCGGTTTTTAAAGATGCAGATTTGTATTGATTGCTCTTAAATGTTTTTGAACGTTCAATTACTTGATCCATAATCATTTCTTCACATACAATCATTACTTTAGGTTTTGGTTCAATTAAAAATTTATCGAAATCTACTATTTCATAGGGAATCTTATCGAACTTAGAAAGGAGTTTAATCATATCATTTTCAAAAGGAGCATAGATCATACCATTATAAGGAATCGCAAAGTTCACATCCATATCTTGATAATGACTTACAATTTCTTTAATTAGATTTCCTTCTAGAAAATGATTTGTTTCATGGACATTTAATGATAAATCTAAAACTTCAGCACCACCAGTTCCTACTATAGAATCAATAAGTCCTTCTAATCCCCATTCTGGCAATAAATCTTTAACACTCAGAGCTTCTCTCCCTGTACAAATACCAATATGATAGCCTTTTTCTTTTGCACATTTGAGAGTATCCAGACTATTCTTTGAAACAATTCCATTGGATGTTAATAGGGTACCATCTAAGTCAAACATAAGTACTTTTATATTCATGATTAGTCTCCTCGTCATAGGTATAATCTATCATATTTTAGTGTATAAAAAAATCGAAAAATTTTGATGATGTGTATTTGAAAGTTTAATATATAATAGGTATAGGTGAAGATGATGAAAAAAGATAATTATCAACATGAACTTGTAGAAATAGGAAAAGAATTACCAGTAATCATAATGAAAGCAAATGAAAGAGAACTTCTTGATTATTTTCCTAACGAAACTTTTGTTCCAGCACATTGGTATATTTTATATTGCTTAAAAATAAATTCATGAAAGAAGTATAAAAATAAGTGTAATACTTGATTATTCTGTCTCTTAAATGTAACAATTAAGTTGGAAATGGAGAATTACTATGAAATTTAAAATGATTCATGAAAACTATAATGTAAGAGATTTAGATAAATCCTTGGCATTCTATAATGAAGCCTTGGGCCTAGTTGAGAAAAGAAGAAAAATTTCAGATGATGGTTCATTTATTATTGTCTATTTAGGTAATCAAGAGAGTGATTTTGAGTTGGAATTAACATGGCTAAAAAATATGGAAAGACCATATGATTTAGGAGATTGTGAGTTTCATTTAGCATTTCAAGTTGATGATTATGAGGCTGCATTAAAGAAGCACAAAAAGATGAATTGTGTATGTTTTGAAAATCTAGAAATGGGTATTTATTTTATTGAAGATCCAGATGGTTATTGGCTAGAAGTAGTTCCAACAAGGTAAATATATGAAAGTTACATATATTGGTCATAGTGGCTATTTAGTAGAATGTGATAATGTAAATTTGCTTTTTGATTATTATGAAGGAAGTATTCCCAAAATGGATGTGGATAAAAAGTTGATTGTGTTTGTAAGTCATTTTCATCACGATCACTTCAACAAAGGAATCTTTAATCTTCTAAAATTTTATTCGAATGTAAGTTATGTATTTTCATCTGATGTACAAACAACTCATGAAGTAGATGTACTGATTTCACCAAATGAAAAAGTTAAGTTTGAAAACATAGATATAGAAACATTAAAATCAACCGATTCAGGTGTCGCCTTTTTAATCAATGTTGAAGGAAAACTTATTTACCATGCAGGTGATTTGAATTTATGGTTGTGGAATGAAGAGACGAATGAAGATAATCAATTGATGCAAGAAAATTTTTCAAAGGAAATAGAAAAGTTAAAAAACAAAAAAATTGATATCGCGTTTATTCCATTAGATCCTAGGCAAGAAGAATATGAGTTTTCAGGAATTGAAGAGCTTCTTGAAAAAGTGAAGGTAAAGACAATATTTCCAATGCATTTTTGGAATGACTATTCAATTATTGAACGTTACAATGCCTCACATGAGCATAAAGTTATGGATGTAAACAGAAAAGGTCAAACATTTAAGATAAAGGAGAATGAAGATGCTTGAATTTAGATATGATACGCAATTATTAATCGAAGGTGAAGATTTGAATGAAGATGCAATTAATGACTATATCACCAATAATTTTAAAGGAGATTGTCTATTAGCAGTAGGAGATGATACACTCATCAAGATTCACTTCCATACAAACGAACCATGGCAAGTACTCGAATATTGTTCAACACTAGGGGAAATCTATGATGTAGTTGTGGAGAATATGGAAAGACAAGAAAAAGGGTTAAAAGGATAGTACCAATATATAATTTACAGTTAAAAGTCTGCATGGGCAGACTTTTTAATTTCTAGTAGTGCGTTTAATGAAATCATTAAAAGAAAGTGATTTATACAATGAAATTTACTAGTTCTTGCACTAAATGTAACAAGAAACATGGTAGAATGAACATAACAAATTAAAAGGAGAAAGAGAATGAATAAATCGTATGTAATGCTTAAACCAGATTGTTTTGAACGGAATTTAGTAGATACTTTAATTCAAGAAATCAAAGATAATGGATTTAGAATTGAAGCTGAAAAAGAAGTTGTGGTTGATGAAAAGAGAATCCTTAAACATTATGAGGAAGTAATTGAACGTTTAAATTCTGATTCATTTAAAGAATCTGTTTTAAAGGCATTTGTAGGTAAGAAGGTTCTTGCATTAGAAATCACAAATGATACAGGAGATTGTGTAACAAAATTTAGAGAATTAATTGGTCCTACAGATCCAGCAAAAGCAAATAAAAATACATTGCGCGGTAAGTATGGAAATGATTCTATGGAGAAGTCAAAGGCAGAAGGTAGAATGTTAAATAATTTAATTCATGCTTCTGATAGCGAAGACAGTGCAAAAAAAGAACTTGGACTTTGGTTTGAATAATGTCAACTTCTTTAGACTATATTGAGTATGTATGTGAAAAATTAAATGATTTAGATATGCTTGTAAGTTACAAGAAAATGTTTGGAGAATACATGGTATACATAAATCAAAAACCAATTTTTCTGGTATGCGATAATACAGTGTTTGTGAAAAAACATGAATGTTTAAATGAAATTATGAAGAATTCGGATGTCGGAATTCCTTATAATGGTGCTAAAGAACACTATGTTGTAGATATTGATCAAAAAGAAAAATTTCAAGATATAGCTATTTTATTGGAATCAATTGTTCCATTGCCTAAACCTAGAAAAAAGAAATAAATAAAGTCTCTCTAGTAAGTGATAGAGAGACTTTTTATGTCTATGGAAGGGGTATTTATTTATTAAAATTATTAATAGCATTTTTGAGAATTTGATCATTTTTTTCAAGAAGCTGATTCGCCTCATCTTTTGATAAATTTGCTAACTCCATGAGAATTGCTGTCTTCACACATTGCCCACTTTCTTCAAAAAGTGTTTGTGCACGCTGTGTTGAGCAACTGGTAGCTTCTTCAATAAAATGAATTGCACGAGCAACAAGTTTTTCATTAGTGGGGTTAAGATCAACCATAAGATTGCCGTAAACTTTTCCTAATTTAATCATTGTTGTTGTAGAAATCATATTGAGAATTAGTTTTTGTGCTGTGCCAGCCTTCATTCTTGTTGAACCAGTTATGACCTCTTGACCTGTAACGACATCGATTGGATAATCGGATACTTTACCAATTTCACTATTGCTTACACAAGCAATAGAACCTGTAATGGCATCTGTACTTTTTGCGTAGGCTAAAGCGCCTAATACATAAGGAGTTCTTCCTGATGCAGCTATTCCAATCAATATATCTTTTGAGTTGAAGTTTTCAGCTTTTAAATCTAATTCGGCAAGATTATAATCATCTTCTGAACCTTCTTTAGCTTTGTACAATGCGCTATAACCACCAGCAATTATTCCTTTTACTAAATCATAAGAGACGCCATAAGTAGGGGGACATTCAGCAGCATCAAGAAATCCAATTCTCCCTGAAGTACCAGCTCCTATATAAAAAAGACGTCCACCATTTTTAATAGCTTTGACAATTTCATCAACAAGCTCTGTTATCTTTGGAATTACTTTATTTACGCAAGATGCAACAGTTGCATCTTCTTCATTGATGAGATGCAATATTTCTTCGGTTGAAAGAATGTCAATATTGGTAGTTTTCATATTTCTTGATTCGGTTTCTAGGTTTACTAAATTTAAGTGCATAGTATTTTTCTCCTTTTTTATTATCATATCGTTCGAAAATAAAATTGCAATAAACTCATTTAAACTTGAAACAATGTTTCATAATATGATTTAATAAAATGCAAGGAGGGGTTCTATGAGTATTTTAATAACATTAAGAGAATATCGCAATTTACCTGAAGCAGAAAACCAAGTTCGAGATTATTTATTAAAGAATTCAAAGGAAATAATCGATAAGTCAATTTACGAATTAGCTGAAAAAACATACACATCACCAGCAACGATTGTAAGACTTTGTAAAAAGTTGGGTGTAAAAGGTTTTAGCCAGTTAAAGATTCAAATTGCATCAGAAATTAAAGCATTCGATACGATACATTTAGATATTTTAGATACAACTTCAATTGCGAAGAATGATAGTGTAAAACAAATCATTGATAAAATCACCAATATAAGCATTCAATCAATTGAAGAAACAAGAATACTACTTGATGAAAAGAAATTATTGAATTCTGCAAGAGAACTAATGAAAGCATCAGTAATTGATTTTTATGGAGTTGGTGCAAGTAATACGGTTGCTTTTGATGCGGCATATAAATTTATGCGTATTGGAAAGAGTGTATCATGCTTTCAATTGTCAGATAGACAAATTGTTCAAGCTATTAACTCTGATAAGAATCATGTAGGTGTTTTGTTTTCATATTCAGGTGAAACAAGAGAAATTATCGAAATGGCTAAAACGCTACAAGATAATGCAGTAACAACTATAGCTATAACATGTAGTACAAAAAGCACATTAGCAGACCTATGCGATTTTGCATTGTTTGTAAGCTCAAAGGAAACAATTTTTCGAAGCGGAGCAATGTCGTCGAGAACAGCGCAATTATATATCGTAGATATCCTCTATTCTATCTGTACTTCTTTGGATTATGACAGATCGGTAAAAAATGTTAATAAGACAAGAATTATTTCTAAATAAGAAACAATGTTTCGTTTCTCTCTCAAACTATTGAAAGATTAATTTATAAAAGTAAACTGGAGTCAAAGGAAAGGAAGGGCTTACATGATTAGCTTAGCGAGAATTGACGAGCGACTTATTCACGGGCAAGTTGCTTATTCATGGACAATGGCATATAAAAGCGATGCAATTATGGTCATTGATGATGAAGTATCCCAAGATCAATTCCAAAAAGATTTGTTGGCATTCGCATGTCCAAAAGATATGAAATGCTTGGTAGTAAATGAAACAAGAGCTGTTGAACTTCTGCAAAAATATGAGGGTAAAAAAATATTTGTTGTAGTAAAGCATCCGAAAGTTCTATTAAACATTGTGAAAAATGGTGTTGAACTAAAAAGCATAAATGTTGGCGGATTATATTTCAAAGAAGATAGAAAGCAATGTACTAAAACAGTTTATGTTGACGAGGAAATGGTTTGTATCTTTAAAGAATTAAACAGCTTAGGTGTTGAACTTGATACAAGAACAACACCTTCGGATGAATCACAAGATTTAATTAAACTATTATAAAATAATGAGGAGAGAGAAATGAATATAATAACTACATTATTACTAAGTGTATTTATTGCACTAGTAATTACAGAAAATTATGGGTATGGTTACTGGATGATTTCCAGACCAATCTTTGCAGGGCCAGTTATTGGATTGATTATGGGGGATTTACCTACAGGGTTAATTGTAGGTGGTAGTGTTGAATTAATGTACATGGGAGTTCTTCCAATCGGAGGATCAGTTCCACCAAATGCTCAAATAGCAGGTATGCTTTCTACAGTATTTGCAATAACAAATGGTGGTAATCCAGAAATTGGTATTGCCTTGGCATTGCCAATTGGGTTACTTGCACAATTATTAATTATGTTTGCATGGAATATTAACATTTATTTAATGCATCGTGCAGATAAATATATTGAAGAAGGTAATATTAAGAAAGTTGAAATGACGCATTTATTAGGATTACCAATTTTCTTTACAGTATTCTTTATTCCAACATTTTTAGCAATTTATTTTGGGTCAGATTTTGTTAA
>NZ_JAVXGL010000016.1:15839-36052 GCF_036657415.1 Anaerorhabdus sp.
ATGGTATCGTAGCTGCAATGCCACCAGTACTAACTGATGGATTGAAACTTGCTTCAGGTATTCTACCAGCAGTTGGATTAGCGATGTTATTAAAAATGATGAACTTCAAGAAGTATTGGCCATTCTTCTTAGGAGGTTTTATTCTTGCAGTTTATATGAATCTTAATGTATTGGCAGTATCTTTATTAGCATTCTCAATTGCATCAGCCTTATTCATAATGAAAAATGATAAGAAATCAGATAAAGATGATTTTGATGACTTTGATGATGAACCAGTTGTAGAACAAAAAGGTATTCTTACAAATAAAGAAATTAGAGGAACCTTCTTACGTTCATTCTTCTCAATGACTTCAATTAACTATGAACGTTATTGTTCTTTAGGATTCTGTTTTGCAATGATTCCAGCAATTAAAAAATTATATGCAACAAATGAAGAACGTATAGATGCATTAAAACGTCATAATGAATTCTTTAACTGTCATCCATTTACTGGAAATGCAGTATTAGGTGTTGCTTTAGCATTAGAAGAACAAAAAGCAATGGGCAAACCAATTACAGCAGAGGCAATTTCATCTGCCAAAGCTGCATTGATGGGACCATTATCAGGAATTGGTGATTCTGTATTTAAAGCTGTATTTATGACTATTTTTGCAGCTATTGGTGCTGGAATGGCATTAGAGGGTAATGCATTTGGACCAATTATCTTTATTGTTCCTAACGTATTATTAAATGTAGGATCTCGTTGGTATTTTGTAAAATATGGTCATAAGTTTGGTACACAACTTGTAAGCAAAATGAGAGAAGCAAATATTATTGATCGTTTTGTTGAAGGTGCAACAATAGTAGGTATGATGGTTGTAGGTGCTATGATTGTTGGATTTGTAAAATTCCCGATTAATGTTGTTTGGATGTTTGGCGAAAAAGAAATTATTCTTATGGATTTGATTAATTCTATCATGCCAAGCATTCTACCATTCTTACTAGTGTTAGGGTTCTATGGTATTCTTATGAAAAAGAAAAAAGGTATGTATATTTGTATTCTTCTAAGCTTTGCTTTGGGGATTATTGGGAAGGCAGTAGGATTATTCTAAATGAATAAACAAGAAGTACTTAAATGCATAAAAAATCGCCTTATTGTATCATGCCAAGCTCGTGTAGGCTGGGCAATGTATGGTAGTGATATAATGGCAGCCTTTGCGAAAGCTGCTGAAGAAGGCGGCGCATGTGGAATACGTGCCACTGGTGCAGATAATATTAAAGCAATCAAGGAACGCGTAAACTTACCAATTATAGGAATAAATAAATGTTTCTCGAATGAATTTGACGTGTATATTACGCCCACCTATGAAAGTGCAAAAGAAATACTTGATTGTGGTATAGAAATTATTGCCTTAGATGCAACATGTAGAAAAAGACCAAATGGCGAAAAAATAGATGAAATCGTAAAGAAGATTAAAACGAATTATCCCAACGTACTTATTATGGGAGAAATATCTACAGTAGAAGAGGCGAAAAACATTTTAAATTTAGGGTTTGACTTAATTTCTACTACACTTTCAGGATACACAGAGGAAAGTAAGGATATAAAGTCAGTCAACCTTGAATTGATTCGTCAAATCAAGGAAATTACCGATTTGCCAATTATTGCAGAAGGAAAAATAAAAACAGAACTAGAGGCACGACAAACGCTTGAAGCAGGTGCATATTCTGTGGTAGTTGGAACAGCTATTACAAGACCAGAAATAATTACACAAAGGTATGTAGAAGAGCTAAGTAAATTTCAACAAAGCCATTAAAGGAATAGTGAAAATATAGTGATTTTGATTATTATAAATTAAGTCATGTTGCAAGGATGTACTTCTAATAACGGAGTACATCCTTTTTTTACAGCAAAAACGGAAAGCCAATATAAAGACAAATTATTGATAATGTATTTAAAATAAATATTTCTTTTAATAACTTATTGTATTCTAGGTGAATTATGATATACTTTTTTTCGTGATTGAATAAGGAGGGTTGCATTGGGTCATTCACATCCTAATTTTTAAATGGAGTAATCCATTTTTGAAGACAGACAATGTCTTTGACAATTGACCGAAGTTTTGAAACATAAATAGGCTACGGACAGCTGGGTCAAATGCCGAATTAGCGACAAGTGTTCTTGTTGGGAGTTTAAGAAACTCATTTATAAGTTTAAGTGCTTGTAAAAACAATAAGAGTAGTAAAAGTAATTACTTACTATATAGACTCAAGAAACCTAAGAAGTATAAATAAAACAGAAATGATAATAAATAAAACAAATAGGGGAAGTATACAAGTACAATAACTTCATTATTTTTTATAAGGAGAAAATATGAAAAAAATTATTGTATGTTTATTAACACTTATGGTTTTAGCGGGTTGCGCTCAAACTGCACCTACAGCTACACCAGCTGTAACTACTACACCTGTAATAGAGGCAAAAACAGGTAATTATACAGATGAGATGAAAATCAATAAGGTTGTAGATTTAGAAGAGTATGGAGCTGATTCAGTTGAACGTGATAGTGATCATCCAGGATCTCCATATTTTAACCAACTTGATTTTTATAACATGGAATCTTCAGATACTTTGACTATTCTTCCAAAATTCAAAACTTACCAACAAACTTCAGAATGGAGTTGTGGTGTAGCAGCAGCATTAATGGTATTAGATTATTATGGAATGCTTGGTGAATATAATGAAGAAACATTGGCTGAATTCCGTACAAATGGACTTGACTATGCAGCAACATCATTAGAATCAATGATTAAAATCTTTGAAGGTGTAGGAGGATTTGAACTAGACAGTACTTATAACTACACAGAAGAAAATTTTGATGAAATTAGCTTAGAAATGATTCAAGAAAATCTAAAAAATAATATTCCAGTAATCGTTGCTTGGAATGATTGGGGTGGACATTGGCAAGTAATTATTGGTTATGACACAATGGGCACTGAAACAACACAAGATGATGTAATCATTGTGGCAGATTCATATGACACTACTGATCATAATCAAGATGGTTATGGAATATATCCAGCTGAAAGATTTTTCTACAACTGGACAATGTATGATTTCTTCACTGAAAATTATGGTATCAATGAAAGAGATCGTTTATTCATTACCGCAAAACCTGTAAAAAACTAAATTGAAATAGCTGCTCTAACAAGGTAGCTATTTTTTTGTTTATTTAGAAGATGATGGTTTGAACTTAGCTATGCATAGAATTGCGCAAAGAATAAATATAAGACAGGCAATAATAAATGGAAGGGTATTACTGATTGCGTAGAGAAGTCCAGCCAGTAATCCACCGAATATCCAACCAAGAGATTTCATACTATTATACAAACCTAATGTATTGATTGTTGATTTCTCTGAGGTAACTAAATCTTGAATAAGTGGTAAGTATAACGCATTAACACTCGAGAAAACTAAGCTGAAGATAATGAATAAATCAATCTTCTTAAATTGTATAGAAAGAAAGAGTAAAAAACTACACAAAAGAAAAATAGGCGAAAGACTTTTTTTGATTATATTTTTTCGTTGTATCCATAAACATATCACCGAGATTGACAACAGAGAAACTAAGCCAACTCCGGCTTTAACAATACCGTTTAGCGATGGAGGGAAATTGAAGAAATCTTTCATATAGTAGTTAAAACTTTGTTCATACGTAGTTTGTGCAATCGTTGTAGCAAAAGCTAAAAACATTGAAAATAACAATATTTTTGTTAATGTATTACGATTTTTGATAAATAGAAAAGGATTTGATTTATTGATAAAGTTTTTATGATTTAGAGGTTGTGATTGTTTTTTATCACAAAAGAAATAGAAAAGTAATCCACATGTAATTAAAGTTATTATTTGTGAAAAAAAAGCATATTGAATTCCAAGGTCACCAATGAAACCACCAAATAAGTATCCAAAGGAAGTACAAACAAGCGTGATTGTGGCAAAGAAAGTAATATTACGACCTCTATTTTCAATAGAAGAAATACGTACAAGATAATTAAGTGAAGAAACATTGATAGCAGCAATGAAAATACCACCAAGAAGGCGTGCCCCAATAATACTCATTTCGCTTGTTGAAATAAGAAAAAAGTATTGTGAACAGGCATATCCTAGACATCCTAACATAAAGATTAAACAGTCATTTTTGTAACTAGATAAAACGCCCCAAAGTTGACTAAAGAGAAAACTAGTTAATGCCATTGCAGCGAAAGCTATTCCAAAAATGGAAGGATTCAAATCCAAATTAATAATAAGTGAGGGAGTTACTGGATGTGCAAAGTTGAATGCCAAGTTCTGCAAAGCAAGTAAAACAAAAAAAATAGCTTCTTTTCTATTCATATTAACCGCCTTTATTATTCAAATATAAATAAAAGTTATTATATCTAAAAAGTCCATGTTGACAAACTTATTATAACAAGTTAATATTGAATTGCAAGAGGTGATCTTATGAATAATTTCAAGGCAGATAAGAATTCAAGTGTTCCAATTCATCATCAATTATACTTGTATATCAAGGACTTAATTGAATCAGGAGAATTTTCGGAAGGAGAAAGTTTGCCTTCTGAAAATGAAATGATTAAACTCTATGAGATATCTAGAATCACAATTAGAAGAGCTATTTCTGACTTAGAACATGATGGATTAGTACTAAGAAGAAGAGGTTCTGGAACAGTCGTTCAACACATTAAAAAACAAAGAACATTATCACAATTCAGTAGTTTTAGTGGTGATGCAAAGGTTAAAGGTGATAAACCAGGTTCTATCATTTTGAAGATTGAAAAGATGGAAGCAGGAGTAAAAGTTGGTGAAAAACTTAATATTGCTAGTAAATCACAAATTTACTTTATCAAACGATTGCGTTTACTAAATGGAAAATTAATTGCGTTACATGAAACATATGTACGTAGTGATTTAGGATTCTCAATAAAAAATTCTGACTTTGATACAAACACAAGTTTATATGAATTTCTTGAAGAACATGGTATTAAACTTGGTAGTGCAGATGAAACTATCGAAGCGAAGATGTCTTCTAGTGAAGTAAAAAGAGATTTATTCCTAGAGGATAATCAACCAGTGATTTATAAAGAACGTGTAACATTTGATCAAAATGGTAAACCAATTGAATTTAGTGAGAATACTTATATTGCAGATTCTTATAAATACTATGTGCATATTGTAAATGTAAGGGGTGATTCAAATGAGACGTTATGATTTTCATTCCCATTTAGGAAAAACAAGATCGGGTGATGCAAATAATGCTCAACAGATGCTAGATGACTTAAAAAAATTCGGCATAGAAAAAGTGGGTATTGTTAGCTTGTCAGCTAATAGTATGCAAGAGAATAACGATATTATTTACGATGCAATGAAAGCGCTTCCTGATTTTGTAGAAGGTTATGCGGATATTGATCCTAAAGATCCACAAGCCCATACGGAAATAGATAGGACTTTAGGTGAGATGAAAATGAATGGGGTTAAATTCATGAGTTGGAAACATGGATATAACGTTGAGAATTGCCCACAGTTAGATGATGTGATAGATCATATTGTAAAGTATGGAGTTCATATTCAAATACATGGCGGAGCAAGTCCTTTATGTACACCAATAGTGTGGTTGAAGTATGCTAAGAAATATCCTAACCACCCATTTGTATTCACCCATATCTGTGGTCGGGAATTTGGATCAACATGTATTGAAGCAATAAAAAACATAGAAAATTTCTATGTTGAGACAAGTGCTAATATGGAAGTCGATATTTTACTTCAAGCAAAAGAAGTTTTAGGAAGTAAAAGAATATTGTTTGGCACAGATTGGCCATATAAACCAACCAATATTGAAATTGAAAAATTATATCACTTAGGATTTACAGAGGAGGAATTAGAAGATGTATTTTATAAAAATGCCGAAAGAATTTGGCAATATGGAAAAATTAAGGATAGACAGAATCTTTAATATAAAAAGAAAGGAGAAAAATTAGATGAAAGTAACACACATGAGGATCGATGATAGATTGATCCATGGACAAATTGTAACAGCTTGGATTGCAGCTTCTAAAGCAACTACAATCATCGTGGCTGATGATGTAGCTAGTAAGGATGCAACCCAACAAATGCTGTTAAAACTAACAGTGCCCGCTGGAATCAATCTAATCATCAAATCTATTAACGAGACAGCTGAACTATTAAACAATAATGCTTCTGAAGAAAGCATACTTTTAATTGTTCGAAATCCAGCATCTGCGTTAGCATTGTTTAAGCAAGGTTTTAGAACTCCTGTTTTGAATGTTGGAAATATCAGTAATTCAAAATCAGAAACAGGACGTAAATGTCTATTACCTTTCATATATGTTGAAGAACAAGATGTGAAATGTTTACGTGAAATTGCGGAACTTGGAATTTCTTTAGATGTGCGAGCTGTACCTAATGACAAAAGTATCGACTGTCTTTCTTTAATTAAAAATTTATAAACATTGAAAGGGGAACCAAATGGAAGGTTTATTAGTTAAAGCTCTATTAGTAGCAATTTTTACATGGATAACGTTCTTCGATAAGTATTGTACACAATTTTTTACTTATCGTCCAATTTTTGTTGGACCAATTGTTGGATTATTGATGGGAAATTTACAGATTGGTCTAGAAGTAGGTTGTATCATTGAATTGATGTTCTTAGGACAAGTCTTCGTAGGTACTGCGCTTCCACCAGAAGAAACATTCTCAACAATATTAGCGGCAGCATTTGCTTGTATTTCAGGATCAACAGAGGTTGCATTGGCAACAGCACTACCACTTGCGATTTTAGGGCAAATGGGTATGTATTTTAGAAATATGGTCCTTTGTGTATGGACTCAAAATAGATTAGAAGCTGCGGTTGAAAAAGGAAATCGTAGAGGAATTTGGATGAATTGTTTAATTCTACCTAATGTATTTAACTTAGTTTTATTTGCAATACCAGTATTCTTGGGTATTTATTTTGGTGCAGATATGGTGCAAGGAATTATTAATATGATTCCACAAGTTATCATTAATGGTTTAACTGTTGGAGGAAAAATAATTGGTGCTGTTGGATTAGCAATTCTAATTAAGTCAATTAATGTTAAAAATATTTGGCAATACTTCATCATTGGCTTTTTCTTCTCTAGCTACTTAAATATTAACCCAATTGGAATCACATTGATAGCAGTAGTTTGTGTTGCGATGGCATTTTATAATGACGCAAGACCACAAGGGAATGAGTAGGGGTATAATATATGACAGAAAATAAAGATCTCAGAAGAGTTAGTAAAAAGGATTTATGGAAAACTTACATTTACTCTCAAGCATTTGTTAGTGGATTTAACTATTCAAAACAAGAGGCACCAGGATTTGTTTTTTCAATGATGCCAGTTATTGAAAAGGTATATGAAAAAGAACCAGAGAAAATTGAAGCCTATCGAAGACATACAGAATTATTTTTAACGGAAGCTCGATTATCTCACTTTGTTATTGGTATGACAGCAGCAATGGAAGAAAGAAATGCGATTGATCAAGATATAGACCCTGTTTCTATTAATGCAATTAAAGCGGCTCTAATGGGGCCTTTAGCAGGGATTGGTGATTCATTATATCATGGTACTCTTCGTCCTATCATGGCAGGATTAGCAGTTTCATTAGTTATTGGAAGTAATTATACAAGTATGGTAGGTCCATTACTCTTTGTCATTGTTATGGCAGTGGTAGGACAATTATTACGATATTTTGGTATCTTTAAAGGATATGAAAAAGGTGTTGAATTTGTAGCGAAGGTTCAATCAAGTGGATTACTGCAAAAGATGACACGCTATGCAGGGATTGCAGCCTATGTGGTTATTGGGGGATTTGTTTACAAGTTTGTAACAATCAATATTCCTTGGACATATAAAGCTGGTGAAACAATGGTAAGTATTCAAACAGTTTTAAATGGAATGGTACCAGGTTTATTACCATTACTTTATACATTATTAATGCTTTATTTCATGGACAAAAAGAAAATGTCACCAGTGACACTAATGCTTATAACAATGGTTGTTGGGGTTATTGGTTGTGCACTAGGTATTCTAGCTTAGTAGAAAGTGAGAATGGATATGATTATAGATTATCATTGTCATTTACCTTGGGATCGTGACAACGACCAATACTTAATTGAAAAATTAGTCGAAGACACTAAAGAAAATAATATTGATATGCGTGTAGTTTCAGCACTTGATGGATATTCAATTTCTGAACAAAATGATGCAGTGATATCTTTAGTTAAGAAATATCCAATGATGTTTATCGGATGTGCAATCATCAATCCGAAAGAAAAAAACTGTTTAGATGAATTAGACAGAGTAATTCAGAGTGGAGTAATTAAGGCTATTGAATTAGATTCATTAGCGCATAATTATTATCCAGAAAATGAAAAAAAGATAAATCAAATTATTGAAAAAGCAATAGAAAATAATCTAGTAATAAATGTATTTACTGGGTGGGGCCCGCGTACAATGCCAGCACAATGGGCGTTTTACGCTGAAAAATACCCAGCAGCTAAAATTGTGCTTCTCCATATGGGAACAACAGATTTTGGTTATGGATGTGTTGAACTTGTTCCTCAATATAATAATCTTTATGTTGAGACAAGCTGTATGTATGAATTCCCAATTTTGCGAAAAGCTTTTTCAAAAATCGATTCATCAAAGTTTCTTTTTGGAACACATTATCCACATAAGTTTACAAAATGCTCAATTGAAGCTTTTGATATTTTGAATTTAAGTGAAGATTTTAGAAATAAGCTTTATTTTGAAAATGCAATTGAGATTCTCAGTTTGCATCAAGAGGGTCGAAAGTAGACCCTCTTGATTTTTGGAGGAAATATGAAAAAAGAAGAAATTAGAATTTTACTTAATGATGAGATGAAACAAAGATTTGATGACATCACTTTGAGTAGAGTTTTAGGTGCAAATAAACAAATCGATTTAATTATAGAAATGATTGTATCAATATTAGATGATACAACATTAAGTAAAGAAGAAATGATATCAAATATTAAAAGTGTTGCATACTTTTTCCAAGAAACACGTGGTCAAAATAGTAGAGCAATTTATAATGCGATTGCGTTATTCTTATCAAATTTAGATGAAGTTTCTGAGTATAGTGTAGTCATAGAAAAGATGAAAAATGGGATTCAATCCTATCACGAAAAATCGTTGAATGATACAAAAAAGATTGTAGAATTCGCAACATCAATTTGTGAGAATTTGCATAAAATTATGATTTTTGATTATTCAAGTACAGTAAATGAATTTGTAAAAGGATTGAAACATGAAATGACGATTTATATACCCGAAAGTAGAGCGCTGAATGGAGGAAAACCATTTGTTAAAGATGCAGTGGGAGGAAATCATAAAGTTCGTTTTATTCCGGATACCACAATTTTTCATTTCTTAAAGGAATGTGATGCAGCATTTATGGGTGCTGAAACTATTTATCCTGATGGAACCGTATTTAATACGATTGGTTCAGATTTAGTTGCAGTTAGCTGTAAATATCAAGGTGTACCTTTCTATGCTTTAACACCACTAATGAAGATTGATGTTAGACCTGTTTATGGTCATATCCGTCTTTCACCAATGAGTTATGATTTTAAGTCAAGACTAGCATCTGATTGGGATGAAGAACTGAGTGATAAAATCAACTTTGAAGGTATAAAGTTGATATCGGTTAAGCCGGAATTGATCACAGCAATTATTTGTGAAGAGGGAATAATTCCTCCAGCATCTTTGTTTGAAATTGCGATGAATTATAATAGAAAATTGGAGAATAATTTATGCCAAGAGAAATAAAATTCCCCGTAGCTTTAGCGATGATACAACCAGAACCATGTCCTGGAACATATCTCAATACTGGTATGGGAATTGATGAAATTATTACATTAGCGAAAAAAGAAGTTGAAATGCTGAAGTTATATGGATTCGATGGTTACATAATTCAAAACAGAAATGATGCACCCATTAAACAAATTGCGAATCCTGAAACAATTGCGTATATGACAAAATTAGCGATTGAATTAAAGAGAGATTTTCCTGATATGATTCAAGGGATTTTGATCAATTGGGATGGGGTTGCAAGTTTAGCAGTTGCCGATGCAGCAGATTCTGATTTTGTTAGAATTGAACACACCTATACTGGTTGTGAAGTAGGTTATGCGGGATTGATGAATGCGCAATGTGTAGAAGTATTAGAACTTAAAAAGCGATTAGGATCAAAGATGCCTATCTATGCCGATGTTCAAGAAATTCATTATGAACAATTATGTGGAAAAAGTGTTGTTGATAATGCTTGGGATACAGTAATGAATGCATTTGCTGATGGCTTATTTTTAGGGGGCAAAAATCATGAAGAAAGTATTGAACTCATAAAGAATGTAAGAAAGAAATTAGGTGCGAACATTCCTATTATGCTGAGTGGGGGAGCCACTGGTGATAACATTTCTGAAATTTTGAAATACTATGATGGTGTTAGTGTAGGAACATGGGTGAAAAATGGAAACATGCGAAATCCAATTGATCCAGATAAAGCAAAAATATTCATTGACGCAATCAAGAATTCAAAGAGAGAAATTTATGATTAAGGTAATATTGACAGGCCATGGCCATTTTGCATCGGGCATGAAAAGTTCACTTGAACTTTTGAATGGTCCTAGTTTAGATGTAGTTGATATTGATTTTAAAGCAGGTGATTCTTTTGAAGAATTAGGTAATTCAATAAATAAAATAGTTGCAGACAATATAGAAGATGAATGGATTATTTTGACTGATATACCAGGTGGATCACCTTTCAAGGCTGCAGCACTAGCTAAAATAAACAATCCAAAAATACAGGTTTGCTCGGGATGTAACTTGCCTCTATTGATGGAGATTATCTTATCAAAAGATTATGCTGAAAACACAGATATACTCATTGATGGAGCAATCGAAAATTCAAAACAGTCATTAACAAAATTAGTGTTATAAAAATCCTTTCAAGTAAAGGATTTTTGTTTTACCAGAATGATTATTTTAGTCTAGAATGAAATAATGGGCTTAATCAATGAATTGTGGGTTTTTCTGTGCTACAATTCAATTGATGGAGGGGACTATGGCTTTATTAATAGATGCAATATTAGATACAATTAAATTAATTCCTTTTTTGTTTATAACCTATATCGTTATAGAATGGATAGAACATAAAGCTAGTGAAAAAATCATTGTTGGAATACAGAAAACTGCAAAATTTGGTCCATTGCTTGGAAGTGGATTTGGATTACTACCACAATGTGGATTTTCTTCAATTGCCTCTACACTTTATGTAACACGCGTTTTATCGCTAGGTACATTAATTGCGATTTACCTATCAACATCTGATGAGATGTTACCGATAATGATTTCAAACCAAGCACCGCTAGATTTGATAGTTAAAATATTAAGTATAAAATTTATAGTGGGTGTAGTAATTGGATATTTGATTGATTTACTATTAAGAAAGAAAAAGAAGGAAGAAATACATATTGACAACTTCTGTGAGAATGAAGAATGTCATTGTGATGAGGATGGAATATTTGTTTCGGCAATTAAACACACATTAAGAATTTCATTTTATATCTTTATAATCACTTTAATTTTGAATATTGGATTAAACTACATTAATTTGGAAACTGTTTTATTATCATCACCATTTATGACAACAATAATATCTGCCTTTGTGGGATTGATTCCAAACTGTGCTGCTTCAATTGTCATAACACAATTGTATTTAGATGGCTTAATGTCATTTGGAAGTATGATGGCAGGACTTTTGACAAATGCCGGTGTGGGATTGTTGATATTGTTTAGAATTAATCGTAACTTAAAAGAAAACTTTGGAATTGTGGGGATACTATTAGTTGTAGGGATAATCGTAGGATTATTATTCTAAATCATAGTTGTAATGAAAGCGCGTGGAGCGCTTTTTATATTGACAAATTAAGATAATGTACTAGAATAGTTCTTATGTGAATAGTTCAAAAATGAACTAATTGGAGGGAGTATGGATAACAATTTACTATTAGTTAGTCGATATTTTATGAAATTCTATGAGAGTTTTTGTGTTGACGTATGTAAAAAACATGATTTAGTTCAAATGGAAATGGACATCTTAGCCTTTGTTGCAAATCATCCTGGTTTGAATACTGCAAGTGATATTGTAGAAGTTAGAATGTTTACAAAATCAAATGTTTCCGCAATGGTGGAACAGTTAATTCAAAAAGGATTATTACAAAGAGAAGAAGATAAAGAAGATCGTAGAAAGATTCATTTAATCATTAAACCAAAGGCTAATCCAATAATCAAAGATATAAAGAAGATGCAACTTCGCTTTTCAAAAGAATTAATGACAGGATTTAGCGAAGAAGAAGAAAAACTATTTGGTCAGTTTATAGATCGAATGCTTTCAAATGTAATGGAAGGAATAAGGGGAAATAAATAATGGAAACAAACAATGAGTTTTTAGGGAAAGAACCGGTCGGTAAGTTATTATTCAAATTAGCATTACCAGCAATTACAGCACAACTTATCAACATGTTATATAACTTGGTCGATAGAATATATATTGGTCATATACCGGAAATTGGATCACTTGCTTTAACAGGGGTTGGTGTATGTATGCCAATCATTATGCTAGTATCAGCATTTGCAGCGCTTGTTAGTATGGGTGGAGCACCACGATCTTCTATTTTTATGGGACGTGGAGATAAGACTACTGCTGAAAAAATTATGAATAATTGTTTTACAATGTTATTGTTGATTTCAGCTATTTTGACAGTCATTCTATTATTCAATCAAGAAACATTTCTACTTATGTTTGGCGCCAGTGAAAATACAATTGGTTATGCTCTTGATTATATGGGTATCTATGCAATTGGGACGGTATTTGTTCAACTTGCATTAGGAATGAATTCTTTTATAACAGCACAAGGGTTCGCTAAAACAAGCATGTATACTGTACTTATTGGAGCGATTACTAATATTATTTTGGATCCTATTTTTATTTTTGGACTAAATATGGGTGTTAAAGGTGCAGCATTAGCTACGATTTTATCACAAGCTATTTCAGCGATATGGGTTATATGGTTTTTAAGTGGCAAGAAAACAATTTTGAAGATTAATTTGCCCGCTATGAAGTTGGATTTAAAATTAATTCTTCCATGTATTGCATTAGGTGTATCTCCATTTATTATGCAAGCTACTGAAAGTATTATTGCAGTTTCATTTAATTCATCTTTACTACGTTATGGTGGAGATATAGCGGTTGGAGCTATGACTATTTTAACAAGTGTAATGCAATTCTCAATGTTACCCTTACAAGGTTTATCGCAAGGTGCACAACCAATTACAAGTTATAACTTTGGGGCAAAAAATGCGAGTCGTGTAAAAGAAACGTTCTTTAAATTGGTTAAAGCTAGTTTTACTTATTCAGCAATACTATGGCTATTAATTATGCTAGTTCCGCAAGGTTTCGCATCCTTGTTTTCACCAGATCCGCAATTAATTGAGTATACGAAAAATGCTTTAAGAATATATATGGCAGTTTCATTTATCTTCGCGGTACAAATATCATGTCAAATGACTTTAATTGCATTAGGAAATGTAAAGGCTTCGGTTTTCTTGGCGATTCTTAGAAAAATTTTGTTGCTTATTCCACTTATTTATATACTTCCAAATATTTTTTCGGGAAACCAAACATTGGCTGTTTATTTGGCTGAGCCAGTTGCAGATATCATTGCAATTATTTGTACAGTAGCCTTATTTACAAAAGAATTTAAGAAAGCATTAAACAAACTTGAGCAAGGGGCTTAAGTTATAATCATATGATTTGATTAAGAAAAAGGGGATGGATAGAATAAAGAAGAAGGAGATTTAGAATATGTTAAGAGTTTTTAAAGAACTAGGACGTTTTAAAATTGGAATTATTTTAATTGTAATAACAGTCATTGGTAATGTGGTAGCGAGTTTAGCTTTGCCTGCTTATTTATCGACAATTATTAATACATCCATTCCAAATAAAGATATTGGACAGATTGTTTCTATTGGTGGAACAATGTTAAACTTTGTTCTATTGGGTGCTGTTTGTAGTATCGCTACAGGATACTTTGCATCAAAAATATCCATGGGCATTGGTAAAAACATGCGTAGTAATGTATTCAAAAAAATTCAATACTTCTCACAAACAGAATTCGATCGTTTTTCTACATCATCATTAATAACACGTACGAATAATGATATTATTCAAGTGCAAAATTTTGTGAATATGATGCTTAGAATCAGTTTGATGGCACCATTTATGTTTGTAGGTGGTATTATCATGGCATTGAATAAAAGTGCAACAATGTCTATGATTCTTTTGATATCAATGCCAATTATGATAGTTACAGTTTTAGTTATTGGTAAATTCGCAACACCGTTATCAAAGAAGATGCAAGAGAAAATTGATAAGATAAACCTTGTGACACGTGAAAAACTTACAGGAATACGAGTAGCACGTGCCTTTGGTACAGAAGATTATGAGACAGAACGGTTTAGAAAAGTGAATTTAGATTTTATGAATAATTCAATTAAGATGAATACACTCATGGGAACTATGACACCTGTTCTTTCATTAATCTTGTATGCGACAAACGTAGCTCTACTTGCGTTTGGAGGATTTCAAATTATAAATACAATCAATGGAATTATGATTGGTGATGTTATTGCGGTTATTCAATACGTTATGCAGATCATGATGTCAGTTATGTTATTATCGATGATTTTTGTTATGTATCCTCGTGCAGCAGTTTCAGCAGAACGTATTAATGAAGTTATGGATACACTTGAAGTTATTCAAAATCCAAAAGAACCAGTGGAAATGCCTAAAGAAAAAGGGTATTTAGAATTTAAAGATGTTAGCTTTAAATTTCCAGGGGCGGATCATAGTGTATTGAAAAATATTAGTTTTAAATCAAGCCCAGGAGAAATTACTGCAATTATTGGTAGTACGGGTAGCGGCAAATCTGTACTAGTAAACTTAGTTCCACGTTTTTATGATGTTGATGAAGGTGAAATCCTTGTCGATGGCGTTAATGTCAAGAACTATGATATCAAGGCACTACGTGCAAAGATTGGGTATGTTCCTCAAAAAGCATTCTTATTTAAAGGAACAATTTCTGATAATATCCAATTTGGTGATGAAAAAGCAAATGATTCTAGGATTGAAGAAGCAATACGAATTGCACAATCGTATGATTTTGTAACTGCAAAAGAAGGTGGATTTGAAGCGCCAATTGCTCAAGGTGGTTCCAATGTATCTGGCGGACAAAAACAACGTCTTGCGATTGCTCGTGCTATTGTTAGAAAACCAGAAATTTATATCTTTGATGATTCATTCTCTGCACTTGATTTTAAGACGGATGCAGCTTTAAGAGAAGCACTGATGAAAGAGGCACAGGATGCAACAGTATTACTAGTTGCACAACGTGTTAGTACAATTATGCATGCAGATCGTATTCTTGTTATGGAAAATGGTGCATGTGTTGGTATGGGCTCACATAGCGAACTTCTTAAAACATGTAAGGTATACCAAGAAATTGTATACTCTCAATTAAGTAAGGAGGAAGCATAATATGAAAAAGAGCAAGTCATTAGATTTTAAGATAATCTTTGGACGATTATTTGCTTTCATGAAGCCATATCGCAAAGGTTTAATTGTTTCAATTATATTTATTATATTAGCATCTATGTTTAACAGTTTTGCACCATTTATTTTAGGTAAAGCGACAGATGCGATGATTCATCTTGTGGTTGATGGGGCACCATCAGCTGTAGGTATACGCAACTTTATTACAATATTAATAATTTTATCAATTTGTTATATTCTATATGCACTATTCAAATATCTTAGTACACATATCATGGTGCGTGTATCACAAAAAACAATTTTCGATATTCGTAGTCGTGTTGATGAAAAATTAAAAAAATTACCACTCAATTATTTTGATACAAATACATATGGCGATATTTTAAGTAGAATTACAAATGATGTTGATACAATTTCCAATAGCTTGCAACAAAGCTTAGATCAAATAGTTACAGCTGTTACATCATTGATATTTATTCTAATAATGATGTTGGCGATAAGTCCAATTTTAACATTGATTGGTGTTATTACAGTTCCGTTAGCATTAATAATTTCAATGAAAATTGCACAAACAGCCCAACGCTTTTTTAAGGAACAACAAGACACCTTAGGAGATTTAAATGGCTATGTTGAAGAAATGTATACTGGTCATAATGTAATCAGTGCTTTTGGTAAAGAGGAAGATGTAATTGATGATTTTGAAGTGACAAACCATGATCTATATCAAAGCGGTTGGAAATCTCAATTCTTATCTAGTACATTAATGCCAATTACACAAGCAATGACAAACCTAGGGTATGTCGCAGTTGCAGTAGTGAGTGCTATTCTTGTGATTTCTGGTCGTATGACCATTGGTATGATTCAATCGTTTATTCAATATCTTCGCCAATTTTCTCAACCAATTAATCAAACAGTTCAAATTTCAAATGTTCTTCAATCAACAGCAGCGGCAGCAGCACGTATCTTTGAATTCTTAGATGAAAAAGATGAAATTAGTGAAAAAGAACCTGCACTTTATCCAAAAGTCATTGATGGTACAGTCGATTTTGAATATGTTAAGTTTGGATATTTACCATATCAAACATTAATGAATGATGTTTCATTACATGTCAATGCCGGAAGTAAAGTGGCAATCGTTGGACCTACTGGTGCAGGAAAAACTACGCTAATTAATTTACTTCTCCGCTTTTATGATATCAACGATGGTAGCATACGAATGAATGGTGTTGATGTTCGCGATATGAAACGCGCAAAGTTGCGTGAAATCTTTGGGATGGTTCTTCAAGATACATGGTTATTTACCGGAACAATTCGTGATAATATCCGTTATGGTCGTCTAAATGCAACTGATGAAGAAGTAGAAGCAGCTACTAAGGCAGCACATGCAGATGAGTTTATTAAAATGCTTCCTGGTGGTTATGATATGGTTCTTCAAGAAGGTGCAACCAATATAGCTCAAGGTGAAAGACAATTATTAACGATAGCACGTGCAATCTTGTCAGATGCCCCAATTATGATTTTAGATGAAGCTACCTCTTCAATAGATACGCGTACAGAAGTATTAATACAAGATGCAATGGCAAATCTAATGAAAGGTCGTACAAGTTTTGTAATTGCCCATCGACTATCAACAATTCGTGATGCAGATATGATTATCTACATGCAAAATGGAGATATCAAGGAAACTGGAACACATGATGGTTTACTTGCAAAGGGTGGCTTATATGCAAATCTTTACAACAGTCAATTTGCTGAAAATAATGGATAAAAAAGGATGGCTTATAATGAGCCACCCTTCTTTTCATTTGGATTAATTTTTGAATAGTAAACAACATCATGGAATTTATCATGATAATAAATTTCATCAATACAAATTCCTTCTTTTGTACAACCAAGTTTTTCCATAACACGAATTGATGCAGTATTATCGACAATTGCACTATAAGATATTTTATGGAAACAACATTCTTGATAAAGATAGTTTTGAATTGCTTGAAGAGCTTCTGGAACATATCCTTTTCCCCAATAGGGTTGACCGATTGCATAGCCTAATTCAATCGATCTTGCTTTCTCATCGTGTGTTTGTTCGATAATGAAACCAATTGTGGTATTATCGACAACAATAGCCCAACACAATAAACCACTTGCGATACGAGTAAAAAGAGAGTCTAATGTAAAATCTTCATAATGTTCATAATAGGCAGTTAAGAAATACTTTAACACTTCTTGATTGTGATTTATATTATCAAAAATATCTCTTTTGTCTTCTAATGATAAAGGTCTAAGTAAACAGCGGGTAGTTTTGATAATTTTTGTTCCTTGAGTTAAATCTAAGTTCATAGTATTTCTCCTTTTTGACATATTATCATGAGCATAAATAAAGGTAAAGAAGCAAAAATATGATAAACTGTGAATAATAGGAGGTACAGTTATGATAACAGGTTATGTTGGAACATATACATCCGATTTAAGTCAAGGGATTTACCGATTTGAATTAGATGAATCTACAGGTGTTTTATCAAATAAAGTTTTGTTTAAAAAAGTTAAAAATTCTAAATATATTGCATGCAATGATGAATACATTTACTCACTCTATGATGATGAAGATGGATCAGGAGTATTGGTAATGAACCATGAGGGTGATTTGATAGATTCAATTGTTTTTGAGAAGGTTACCTCATGTTTTATCGCTTTTAAAGGTGATGATATTTATACAGCGAATTATCATGAAGGGACAGTTTCTAAAATAAGATTTGATGGTAAGAAATTGCATTTTATAAAAACGTTAAAAATAAAGGATATGGCAGGATGTCATCAAGTGATTTTCTTTCAAGATAAACTTCTAGTACCATGTTTGTTTTTGGATGAAGTGAAGATATTAAATGAAGATTTAGAAATCATTGATTCAATAACATTACCTAAAGGAAGTGGTCCACGTCATGGAGTCATTTCAACAGACAATAAACGATTATATTTGAATACAGAGTTAAGTAATGAGTTATTTACATATGAAATTGTGGATGGTGTATTTGAATGTATTCATCAAATGTCAATTCTTCCAAACAGTGAAACAAATAAAGAAGGAACTGCGGCACTTCGTATTAGTCGTAATGGAAGAAAGCTATATATTTCAACACGTGGTTTAAATATTATCTCAGTAGTAGATATTGGTGGCCATTTGCCTAAATTATTGCAATTTGAACAATCGGGTGGTAATCATCCAAGAGATATATTAGATGTTGCTAATGATAAATACTTATTGGTTGCGAATCGATTTAGCAATGAGTTGTTAGCGTATCGTTTACTACAAGGACGAATAGGAATCGTAACTTCTAAATTGGATATTCCTGAAGGTGTATCAATTGTGATGAAAGGAGATCTCAATGACTAAAAATGATATCGGTGTAATTGGTTTAGGAACAATGGGTAAAAATTTAGCTCTAAATCTTGCAAACAAAGGATTTAAAGTAGCTGGATTTAACCGTACATATGTTATAACCAAGGAAATTGAAAATGAAAAACATGATAATTTTAAAGGATATGAAGAAATATCTGAATTTGTAGATTCTTTAGAAAAACCAGCAAAGATAATTGTGATGGTAAAAGCTGGAGAACCAGTTGATATGGTATGTGATCAATTGCTTGATTTCTTGATTGAAGGAGATATTATCATCGATGCGGGTAATTCTTATTTTAAGGATACAATGCGTCGCCATGACTTTATTGAATCAAGAGGAATTTTCTATTTTGGTGTTGGGGTATCAGGTGGAGAAAAAGGTGCACTTCTTGGACCAAGTATTATGCCAGGCGGTGATAAAGATGCATATGATTTAATCAAACCATATTTAGAAACAATTGCCGCTCAAAAGAATGGTGAACCATGTTGTACATATATTGGGCCAAATGGTGCTGGACATTATGTAAAAATGGTTCATAACGGTATTGAATATGCGGATATGCAATTAATTGCAGAAAGTTATTTATTACTAAAAGAAATTGGTCATTTTTCAAATCAAGAAATGGCAGATATTTTTGAAGAATGGAATAGTACAGAATTACGTAGCTACTTAGTTGAAATAACAGCTAAAATATTGAGAGAAAAAGATGAATTAACAGATTTAGATTTAGTCGATATGATTGTTGATAAGGCGAGTCAAAAAGGAACTGGTAAATGGACGATTCTTGAAGCTATCAATCAAGATTTCAATGTCTCTTTGATTCAAGCGGCAGTTCAAGCACGGATTACATCAAATCTTGTAGAACGTGATATTTTCTCAAGAGCTTTCTTGGTTCCAAATGGAAAAGAAATTAATCCTAAAGTATTTAAAGAAGAAGTTAGAAAAGCCTATACACTTGGAAAACTTATAGCATATGCACAAGGTTTCTCCTTGATGTACGATGCATCAATTCGTTATGATTGGCAATTAGATTTAGGTAAAATTGCTTCTATCTTTAGAGCAGGGTGTATTATTCAAGCAGAATTATTAGAAGTTATTATGAA
>NZ_JAVXGL010000017.1:0-11766 GCF_036657415.1 Anaerorhabdus sp.
ATTCCACAACAATTTTTCTTTAGTATCAAAGGGATGATAAAACAAAACAAAATGGAATTAGATTATAATCCATATGATGATACACCAGCAGATTTAGAAGTATTCATTTACTTAAAAGAAAGTGGTCCTGAATCTTTAGGACATGTTGATATAAGTTTTAAAAATAAAATTTATTCTTATGGTTGTCATGACCCTGAGAATAGAGAATTATTTGGAACACTAGGAGATGGTGTATTGATTGTATCGGATCGCAATTCCTTTTTAGAGAATGCTATTCAAAATGATGAAAAAACAATTATTGGATATAAAATAGAGCTTACAGAAAATCAAAAAGCGATTATTCAGAAGAAAATAGATAATCTATTAGCGCGTTGTGTTGAATGGTCATGCAAAGCGAAAATTGCTTACGATTCTGGTAATTCGATGGATAGTTGTGTTGATTATGCATCTCGTGTATTTAAGACATGTCGTGCAAAAATGTATAAATTTATTGAAGGAAAATATAAAACATATTTTGTATTTAGTACAAACTGTGTTCTTATTGCAGACTATTTGATTCGTACACAAGAATTAGATTTAATTAAAATAAGTGGTATTGTAACACCAGGAAGTTATATTAGTTTTTTGAATCAAGAGTTATTGCGTGAAAAAAGTTGTGTGATTGAAAGGACGGTATATCAAAAGGAAGCTATATGAAACGATTAAAATTACTATGGAAAATATTACGTTTTACAGGCACTGATAAAATTGTTAGTGGATTTTTTGTTTTTCTTTTATTAAGTACTTTTGTTGTGATGTTGGTTGAACCACAAATAAAAAATTATGGAGATGCGTTATGGTTTACCTTTTCTTCTTTTACAACAATTGGATATGGCGATATTGTAGTGACTACATTTGCAGGTAGAGTTATTACGATGGTTTTGGCTCTTTATGGAATTATTGTAGTTGCATTAATACCAGGTGTTTTGGTAAGTTATTTTACAGAAATTAAATCAATGAAAGAAAATGAAACAATTATACAGTTTTTAGATAAACTAGAAAATTTACCTAATTTATCAAAAGATGAATTGGCTAAAATTTCTGATAATGTAAAACAAAGAAGATATAAAATATAAAGACCGCATTGTATATGCGGTCTATTTAAATAATTTAATTGTACCATCATCATTTAGATGCTTTAATAATGACAATGTAATAGGCAATCCAAATAAGCCTAAGAATCCAAATAATTGTGTTCCCACAAACATTGCAAGCAATGTTACAATTGGATGTAAACCAAGTTGTGCTCCAACAATTTTAGGCTCTAGTATATTTCGTATTACTGTGATTGCTAGATAAACTACAAGCAATCCTATAGCTAAGGCAAAGTTGCCTTGGAAAGCGACAAGAATCATCCACGGAATCATAATACCACCTGTACCTAACACAGGAAGAATATCGAAGAAGGCAATGAGTAATGCTACAAGAATCGCATTTTCTACACGAATCAATGATAGGCCAATAGATAGTTCAATAAATGTAATAGTCATAATCAAAGCATAAGATCGTATACATACAAAGAGTGTACCCACAATATAATTTTTAATATGGATAATTAAATTAGAAGCTTTTTCAGATAATTGACGTTTACAGAAAGAAACAATTAAATCATAATCAATGGCAATAAAGAATGTTGAAATGATAGCCATTAAGATTTTGATAAATAACCCAGGTAAAGTACTTGCGTAATTTGATACAACGGAGATGGCTCCTACTGAAAGTGAAGAGAATAATTCACCAATTGATTGTACAAAATTATTGAATACGTCACTAATTGTCTTAATAAGACTTGGATCTAAAGTTTTAAATGAATTTTCAATCATATCGAAGAAATTTATTAAGAGTGGACTTAATTCAGTCTTATAGAAATTTGGTAAACTGGTAACTAAATTCGCTAAACTAGTACCGATTTTAATTGCGATAAATGCACATAATACACCAATTGTTGAGTAGAATAGAATTACCATAATAAGTGAAACAGCACGATAAGGTAATTTAATTTTCTTTGCCATCCATTTTGTAGGTTTTCTTAATAAGTAGGCAATAATAAATGCAACAAGGAATGGTGCTAATAAATTTAATCCATATTTAATAATCATGAAAACAAGGATAGTGATAATTGTGTAGTAGAATGCATTAATAATAAAATTCTTCTTTTTTTCTAGACTCATAAAAGCCCTCCATGAAATTTAGTTTGTAAGGGTATTGTATGGTAACTGATATTGAAAGTCAAATGTGATAAATAAAAATTGGCTTTCGCCAATTTATAAAATAAAGTTTAGATAATAGGGTAATTGTTTACGCCACCATGGCCAATCATGGTTTACATCAAATCCCCAATAGTCAATTTGTGCAGGAATATTTTTGATTTTAAATAGTTCTTCTATTTTTTTGGTATCGACAATCATATCATCTTCCCATTCACCCTGACCAACACAAAGAATAATCTTGCGACTTCGATATAAATCGAGGTAGTAATGATCTAGAGATATATTCTCAATACATTGAATAGGTGAGTTCATATATACAAGATCATCTGAGTATTCATGAAAGAAGTGTCTAGCGTGATAGATACCACTAAGAGCAATCACAGAATCAAATAAATCTGGTCTTCTGAGGAAGAAGTTTAGAGAATGAGCAGCTCCCATACTACAACCAGTTAAAAGAATTCCTTTAAATTCATTATTGTTTGCATCCATGCTCATATGACGCACACGAGGTACAAATTCATCACATACATATTGATACCAACGCTCATGCTGTTCAATTCTTTCCCGTGGTGATTTGTCAGTGCTAGACCAAGTTTCTAAGTCGATACTATCAACACAATAGAATTGAATTAGTCCTTGTTCAATTTGTTTACGGCAAGATTCAATCATCTGAAAATTTTCAAAATCAAAAAATCGACCATCTTGTGCAGGAAAAACGATACATGGTTTTCCACGATGACCATATACTTTATATTCCATATCTCTATTTAAGTTAAAACTGTATTCCTTAAAATATTCTATTTTCATTTTTTACCTCACTGTTTACACCAATTGATAAATTCTGTAGCTTTTTTTTCAGTCTCAAAACGTGCAGTAATCATTTGATTTCCCATTGCATCTGAAAGAATATCAGGCATTCTTTCACACATGCAAATTGCATCTTTGAATTTTGTAACTATTTGAGCATTTGTATATTTGTGTTTAATATTATCACGACGACCATAATAGACACAGATATAAGGACGATGAGTAGTATCAAACTGACCTTCGTTGTAACAAACCATATTTGCCCAAATTTGATAAACATCAATATTACTGGCAAAGTTCATCATATCGGGTGTATATCCACCAGGAGGGCGCATATTTACTTCGAGTCCGATTAAATCGCCTTTTTTGCCTAATCCCTCTTTATCATGTAAAAGTTTGAAATATTCACAATGGAAAAATCTACTCTTTACATTAAATTCTTTAATAACTCGTTGCCCAATTTCTTTTAAATCAGGTGGAATTTGTTTAAGAGAATAATACGTAATTTCTTTTTTCTCATTTACAATATCCATGATTGGAGTAGGAAAACGATGTGCTGTTTCATAAATAATATTTGAGTGATTATCACATATACCATCATAGGAAAATATCTCGCCGTCAACAAATTCTTCCATGATAAATTGTCTTGTAGGTAAATTTTCAAAAAAGCTCAATAATTCTCTATTGTTGGATAAACGATATGTTGTAGAAGCACCGACACCACTATTTGGTTTTACGATGACAGGATATTTTACTTCAGCAATAAACTTCTTTGCATTTTCAAGCGTAGTAACTAAAGAATAACGGGCGGTCTTAACATTAGCACGGGCATAGTAGGCTTTCATTTCAGATTTATATTTATAAGCATTTACTTCATGAACTTGAACACCAGTTTTAATATTGAAATCAGTTCTGAGTTTAGCATCTTGCACAAGCCAGTATTCATTGTTTGATTCTAACCAATCAATCTTTCCATATTTAAATGAGAAGTATGCAACAGCACGAAATACTTCATTATAATCTTCTAGTGAAGTAACTTGATAGTAGTCATCAAGTGCATTTTGGCAATTCTTCGTTAATGCAGTCACACTCTCTTCGCCAATTCCAAGAGTTCTAACACCATTATTTTTAAGTGCTGAACAAAATAGATAATATGTTTTTGGAAAGTTTGGTGAGATAAATATAAAATTCATACCTGTCACCCCTTATTATCACTTATTATAGTATTGTTAGCGACACAAGGCTACACTTTTAAGAGATTTCGATTATAATGTTTATAAATAGATGGAGAAATATATGACAAAATTGGAAGAAGCTAGAAAAAACATAAATGAAATTGATGCTGAAATCGCAAAATTATTTGAGAAGAGAATGATGGCTGTGGAAGAAGTAATTGCTTATAAGATAGAAAATAATCTTCCAATATTCGATGAGAGTCGTGAAAAAGAAGTACTTAAACGTAATGTGGAAAAGTTAAATAATGAAAAGCTTCGATTATATTATGAAGAATATCTTCAAATGATGATGGATATTTCAAAAAAATATCAAAAAGCAATTCTTAACGAAAAAAAGGAATGATAAATTCCTTTTTATTTTGAAAATTGCATATTGTAAAGTGTTGCATAAGTTTTGTTGAGTTGAAGGAGTTCTTCATGAGTACCTTGTTCAACAATACCTTCTTCAGATAGAACAAGAATTCTTTCAGCATTACGAATCGTAGATAAACGATGAGCGATAACAAATGTTGTACGATTTCTTGCTAAACTTTCTAATGAATCTTGTACAACTTTTTCACTTTCATTATCCAGTGCACTTGTTGCTTCATCAAAAATAAGGATAGGTGGATTCTTCAAGAATACACGGGCAATCGCAAGTCTTTGTTTTTGACCACCTGAAAGTTTTACACCACGTTGTCCAATATCAGTATCATAGCCATCAGGTAAATCTAAGATAAAATCATGTGCATTGGCATTTTTGGCGGCTTGTACGATTTCTTCGTCAGTCGCATCTGGTTTTCCATAACGAATGTTTTCTAAAATAGTTCCAGTGAATAAGTATACATCTTGTTGAACGATACCAACCTTTGAACGAAGTGATTTCATCTTCACATCACGGATATCATAGCCATCAATAAGGATACTTCCTTCACTCACTTCATAGAATCTAGGAATTAGTGAACACAGTGTAGTTTTACCAGCTCCACTAGAACCTACTAATGCGATATATTGCCCAGGCGTTACATCTAAATTAATATTTTTTAAAACATAATCTGATTTTTCGTTATATCTAAATCCAACATTATTGAATAGTACATGACCTTCTACATCATTTAAATCAATAGCATCTTTCTTATCTTGGATATCTGGTTCAATTTCAAGGATTTCCATAAAACGTTCAAAACCAGTTACACCTTCTTGAAATTGTTCCGTAAAGTTGATTAATTTTTTGACTGGATCTGTAAAATTACTAATATAAAGGATAAAAGTGATAAGATCTCCAATAACAATAATTCCATTTCCGATAAAGAGTGAACCTGCAACTACAACAATAACGGTTAAGAAAGTAATAAAGGCACCTAAGCCAGAATGAAATTGTGCCATTGCATAATAACTATTTCGTTTACTGTTTACATAATTATTGTTTTCAATATCAAATTTTTCAATTTCACTTGATTCATTTGCAAAAGATTTTACAACACGAATACCAGACAAGTTATCTTCAATACGGGCATTAATTTCACCAACACGCTTACGATTTTGGCGATAAGCTTTTTTCATTTTTACATTACAGTAATAAGCAAAGATAACCATCGGTGGAAGTGTAGCAAACACAATAAGTGTCAAATATGGGTTTATAGAAAATAAAATAATAAATGCTCCTATAAACTTAATTAGAGAAATTACAACATCTTCTGGACCGTGATGATACAATTCGGATAGTGAAAATAAATCGTTTGTTAACCGTGACATTAGAATACCGGTTTTTTGATCATCATAGAAACTAAATGACAATTTTTGATAATGTGAGAATAAATCATTACGCATATCATGTTCCATATACACACCCATAAGATGTCCTTTATACGTAATGAAGAAATTTGCGGCAAATTCAATACAAGCTAACCCAGCCATAATGGCACCAACAATGAAGATCTGATTAAATGGAATAGGTGTTTCCAATAAGATTGTATTTGTGATTTGTCTTGTAAGTAAAGGCAAGGCCAATGAAATACCCGCGACTACGAGGGCACAACCCATATCGGCAAAAAATAATTTTTTATATGGCTTATAGTATGAAAAGAATTTGCGTACTCTGTTATTCATAAATTTTCCCCCTAACATTTCTTATTAGTTTACGATATTTTAAGACAAATTCATAGATAAAAGCATTGCATTTAGGTAGAAAAGTGATAGAATATTATTGTATTAGTTAAATAATACAATAATATAACGGAGGAATGTATGAAAAAAGTATTGAAATGGATTGGAATAATTGTGGGAATACTTGTTCTTGCGATTGTAATAGCAAATGTATTTTTTAAACCAAGTTCAACTGTGCCGAATCAGCAAGATAATGCTGCGATGATGGGTCCAATGATGTATGGTACTACAGAGGTTAAAAATGAAGTAGTCGAGACAGAAAAAGGAATTGTTTATAATGGGAAAGTAATTCCAGTGGAAACATACTATTATACAAAAGATCCTACACTAACATTCAATGATGTCTATGTTAAAGAAGGCGATATTATTGAAGCTGGGGCAACTCTATTCGACTATAAAATTGATAATAGTATTGATGCTCAAATAGATGTTTTACAAAAGGATTTCTTAAATCTTCAACAACAATTAGACGATTACTATACGCGTGTTGAGAACTTTAAAACTGAATTGGCAGCAGCAGACCAAAGTGATACAGTGTATATCAACTATCTTAAAGTTGAGTTGAATAATGCGGAAAAGAAAATTAGTGAAATTAAAGTTAGTTGGACAGAAGCGGAAGCAAAAATTAATAAACTGAAAGAGACAAAGAAGGATAGTCATATTTATTCTGATATAAGTGGTCTTGTTTATAAAGTTAATGAAAATAATTCTGTGGCACCATCTAATTTAACAACAAGTGCATACATTGTATTATATTCAACTCAAAAAATGGTTCGAATTAGTGTATCTGAATTTGAATATAAATTAGTTCATGAAGGACAAGATGTCAATGTATCTGTCGAAAGTTTAGGAAAAGAATACACATGTAAAGTATTACGTGTTGATACAATGCCCAATAATTTAGAAACAGAAGATACTTCATATTACAACGTTGAAATCGCCATTCCTGAAGAAGTTCCATACGGATACAGTGCAGTAGTAACGGTGCCTCGTCAATGAGTGAAGTAGTTATTGAATGTCGCGATATACGTAAAACGTATAATCCTGGTGCAAATGAAACACATGCACTTGCGGGTGTTTCGTTTAAAATTCATAAAGGTGAGTTTGTATCGATCATTGGGGCAAGTGGTTCAGGAAAAAGTACACTTCTAAATACGCTAGGCTTGTTGGATAAACCGACAAGTGGTGAATATTTTTTAAATGGTGAAAACGTTGTAAATTACTCAGAAAAACAATTAACATTATTGCGATTAAAAAAGTTTGGATTTATTTTCCAATCATTTAATCTTATGAATAATATTACTTGCATTAAAAATGTTGAATTGCCAATGCTTTATGCAGGTGTATCAGCAGTTAAAAGAAAAAAAGCAGCATTAGAAAAAATGGATCGAATGCTAATTAAGGAACAAGCTAATAAAAAACCAATGACTCTTTCGGGAGGACAACGTCAGCGTGTCGCAATCGCGAGAGCATTAATTAATAATCCAGAAGTCATCTTCGCGGATGAACCAACCGGAGCACTTGATTCCAAGACTACTAAAAGTATTCTTGATTTATTAAAAGAATTAAACGAACAAGGGAATACAATCGTTGTTGTTACCCATGATATGAATGTTGCGAAAACCGCAAAAAGAATCATCACAATCAAAGATGGTTTAATTGAAAGTGATGTGGTAAATATATGATTTTAGAATATATCAAATTATCCGTACGTGAATTATTAAATAATAAACTGAGATCATTTTTATCACTTATTGGAATAGTAATCGGGGTAGCGGTTGTATTTATTATCTTCTCCATTTCAGATATTGCCAATGTTGCAATTACAAACCAAATTACGGGTAGTAATGGTTCTGTTAACATTAACTATGTTAAAGATAGAACTGATAAAATGGAAGTTTTAAACTCTTCAATGAACTCTAATTTTGGTGGATTGGGAGATAAGTCGTATCACTATGATCCCAATGATTTAGAACAATTAGTACTTGTGAATGGAGTAGATGATGCTATTGCAGTTTATTCAACTACCCAACAAGTGAAAATTAATCGTGAAAAATTAGGATTAGCGGTAAGAAGTGTTTCAGATAATTTCATGGACTTCTATGGTTTTAAAATGATAGCTGGTAATCCACTAGAAGCATATCCCGAAGATGAAAGAATCAATTTAGCTCTTATTAATGATCGGGTATTGGATTATAGTTTAAATATGACACCAGAAGAAGTCATTGGTCAAAAGATTCAAATAAAAAATCGATTGTATACAATTGTTGGAGTAACCGATACTCCAAATCAAAGTTTAGGCTCAATCGTAGCCATTTCAAAAGATGCGTATGACCTTATGTTTTCACGTTCGACAATTCAATATTTTTCTGTCAAAGTTAAATCTGGTCATGACTTAGATGCAACAGCACAACTTGCGGCAGATCGCCTAAATGAAATTCATAATTATACAGAAACTAAAAATGGGTATGCGCTTGAAGACTTATCTTTTATCATTAGTCAAATTACACAAGTTACAGGGATATTATCACTTGTAATGGGAATCATAGCCTCAATATCATTATTAGTCGCAGGTATTGGTGTTATGAATATTATGTTAGTCAGTGTTGTAGAACGTACACGAGAGATTGGTGTTAAGCGAGCAATTGGCGCAAGCAAAGGTGCTATTCAATTCCAATTTATTGTGGAATCTTGTTTATTGACGCTTATTGGAGGTATAATTGGAGTATTAATAGGTATTGGAGTCATTGAAATTGCTTTAATGGTGCTTAATATGAAACTGCCAATTAATATCTCTTATGTAATCTTTGCATTATTATTCTCAATTACATTAGGATTGTTATTTGGATATTTACCATCAAAACGTGCAGCGAACTTAAACATCATCGAGGCTATCCAATCCGAATAAAGGAGGCACTATGACATTTTTAGATGAATTACGTAAAGAAAATCTTCAAGCAATGAAAGACAAAGATCCAATTAGAAAAGGTGTATACTCTTTGTTAATTTCGGCAATTGGACTTGCAGAAAAAGAAAAAGGTGAAGCACTTTCTAAAGAGGAAGCATTAAAATTCATTCAAAAGGAAGTTAAACAATTAAAAGAAACAATTGAATTAACACCAAGTACAAGAATGGATTTACTTGAAGAAGCAAATAAAAAATTAAAGATATTAGAATCTTATCTACCTAAGCAATTATCACCAGAAGAATTAGTAACAGAAGTTGAAAAATTTATTAAAGAAAATAATCTTGAGGCAATCAAGAAAAACCAAGGACAAATTATGAAAGGTCTCATGGAAAAACTTCAAGGAGCTACGGATGGTAAAAGCTTGAATATTGCATTATCAAAAGTATTAAAGTAAACAAAAAAAGGTTTGTGAAAATTCACAAACCTTTTATTATCCCAACAATATAATTATAGCACTAAATAAAAATAAGTATAGACTATGAAAAGAATTGCAAGGGTGTATTATAAAGGTGTAAAGAGATACTGAAAGGAGGTACTCTAATTAATATGAAGAAGGTGTTGTTAGAATATTAATTCATGTTTCTAGATAAATGCAGATTTATTTAGAAACGGTGAAAATTAAATTTGTATTAATAATTAAAATAGAAAGAACAGTCTGCATGAGGGTAGACCAATGGATATTAAATCATAAAAGTAAATAATATAATGTTTCGGTTTATATCGAAAGAAATTTAGATATAGTTCTAAAGTAAATAAAAATTTTATAGAAGGCAATGTGATGCTTACATTGCCTTTTATATTGATTTATGATTAGTTATTTCCATGCAACACAAGTCATGCTAAGTGATCCATTTAGTATAACGTCATTGCTTAAGGAAGGGACATTATTATCACTTGCTCCTAAACATACAAGCATAGGAAGATAATGTTCTTGAGAATTAACGCTCATAAGTGCGTTATATCCATCCATGTCATAATGAATTAAGTTTTTATAATCACAATTAAGTAAGGCATTGTTAACGTATTCCTTAAACTGTTTTGCCCATGGATATTCTGAGTAATATTCATTCCAATTCAATTCTCTAAGGTTATGAATAATATTACCACTACCAATAATCAAAACATCTTCATCACGTAAAATGCGAAGTGCTTTTCCAAGATTGTAATGGTCTTCTAGTGAGGCATTTCGACTAAGAGAGATTTGAATAACTGGAATATTAGCGAGTGGTGCCATGTGGGTTAAAATAGACCAGACACCATGATCATAACCACGGCTATTATTTAATTTTAACTCTGGAACTAGCTCACAGCATCTTTTGATAATTGATTCATCGGTATGAGCAGGATAATTAATTGTATATAACTCATTAGGAAAACCAAACATATCATAAATCATAGCGGGATGAGGATTGGTGGTAATTTCATAAGTAGTTTCCATCCAATGGGCACTAATGATAAGGATAGCTTTTGGTTTACAATCTTTCATCAATTTCTCCCATTGATGAGTGAATTCATTATTTTCAATCGCATTCATGGGACTACCATGACCAATAAAATAAACAGGCATTTTCATAATTTAAGACTCCTTTACTACATTATAGTAACTTTCATAAAAATGAAGTAGTAAAGTGTTTGCAACATGATAAATACAAATTCGCTATCGTAATCGTGAAAGTGGGTTTCCTTTCCAGTATGCAATGATAAGAAAGAAAATATTAATAATAAGCAGAATACTGGAGAAAAGAGATGTGAAGATAATACTCTTTTCAACTCTATCGAATGTTTCAGGGAGGGTTGTTTTATAAACCACGGTGAAATTAGCATCGTCAAATTTTTTGATATTTGCATATTTTTCTATTTGTTTATCTGATGAAAGGAAACCATTAATCTGTGCAAAATCAATTTCTTTTCCTTCAACGTATTCCTCTAGAATATTGTCACTTTGTTCCTGATGAAAAGTATATATTTTCAAAAAATTACTTTTGAAGGATGTATAGTCAGTTTCCGTCATTTGAAGAATACGGTTTGGTTTTTCAATGGTATATACTTGATAACAGATATTGCCAATAAACAAGAATAAAAGTAAAGAAATAAAAGCAAAGTGAAATTTATTCGATTTTTTTAATAGAAAATTTTTAATTAGATTAGAAAATTGGAAAACCAAAAAGGATAAAAATAAGAGAATTGGAAGTAAACGTAAGTACTCAGTAAAGGTTATGAAAAATTGTGCATTGAATGTAACTCCATTCATACCCATATCCATCCCATTGGCTAAAGGTTGCAGATTCATTGCCTGATTTAGTAACTTTATCATATCTTCGGGAGTAAGAATAAGCATGAAGCCGATGCATGGAAAAATAAA
>NZ_JAVXGL010000017.1:11776-33992 GCF_036657415.1 Anaerorhabdus sp.
GATAAGCAAATAAAGTTTCGAATCCACTCAAAATAAATAAATTTTTTCTTGATATGATATTTTTTTAGTTTGAGCAATCCAAGCATTAGAAACATAAATGATAGACACATTAATGCTAAATAAATGAAAAAAGATAAAGAAAAATCTTTTGTATAGAAATAAATGCTAAAGAAAATAAGTAAAGCTATAAAACTTATAAATAAAGAATATATCTTTTTCTTTTCGAAATCGAGCGTTAATAATTCTTCGAGTGAGTCCATACACTTTGCCTTTGTTCGCTCACCAGCAAGTAACTCATCAACAGATATATTGTAAAGTCCTGCCAAATCAATCAATGTTTCAATCTCAGGATATCCTTCACTTCGCTCCCACTTGCTCACTGTTTTATTAGATACATTTAAAACATCCGCAACTTCTTGTTGAGTAAATCCTTTTTCTTTTCTTAGTTCAGATAAAAAATTTCCTATTTTATTCATATGTTCTCTCCTTAACAATAAAATAAAATAAGTGTAATGATACGTACACTCATAATACGTGGATATTTCTCTACTTATCGTAGAAGTACCTTTATTGTACATAAAAACCAGTGGGTTTACTACTCACTGGTTCGTTGTTAGTCGATTGAAATAACGTCATATCCGGCTTCTTCGACTGCCGCTTTTAAAACTTCGTTTGCAACTTCTTTAGTAAGTTGAACTTTTGCACATTTATTCGCAAGATCAACAGTTGCGTTTACACCATCGATTGTGTTAAGTGCTTTTTCTACTCTTGCTTGGCAATGTCCACATGACATGCCGTCAATTTTAATTGTTTTTGTATTTGTTGTATTCATTTTTGCTTTCGCTCCTTTAAAGTTTTTTAATCGCAATGCATTTGTTACTACACTTACTGAACTCAAACTCATCGCAAATGCACCAAACATTGGATTTAATTTCCAACCAAAGATACCAATAAATAATCCGGCAGCTAGTGGAATACCAATCGTATTATAAATCAAAGCCCAGAATAAATTTTGTTTAATATTTCGAAGTGTTGCCTTACTAAGTTCAATCATAGTGATAACATCCCATAAATTTGACCGTGTTAAGACAACATCCGCAGATTCAATGGCGACATCTGTACCAGCACCAATAGCAATACCAATATTTGCACTCATTAATGCAGGGGCATCATTGATACCATCACCAACCATAGCGACAATTTTTCCTTCTTCTTGAAATTGCTTGATATAGTTTTGCTTATCTTCAGGAAATACTTCAGCGGCATAGTTATTCAAGTTAAGTTGTTTGAAAACAGCTTCCGCAATAATTTTATTGTCACCTGTTAACATTAATGTTTCAATGCCCATTTCATGCAATTTATTGATTGCTTGAATACTATTTTCTTTTACAACATCCGCTACTGCAATAAGACCAAGTATTTCAGACTGATTCGCAAAGCAAAGTGTTGTTTTACCCTCATGGGCAAACTTATCAACAACACGCTTTATTTTGGATGTGTCAATACCATTCTCTTCAAGTAGTGCAAGGTTTCCTGCGAAATATTGCGTATCATCTAAGATGGCATTAATTCCTCTTGCAGAAATAGTTTTGAAGTTATCAAAATCAATTTCTTTAAACTCAGTATCCTTTAAATATTGAATAACTGCTTGCGCTAGTGGATGTTCAGATTTCTTTTCAAGTGAATAAGCAATGTAATAAAATTCACTTTCTTTGATATTTTCATTCACAATGACATCAGTTACTTTAGGTTTTCCTTCAGTAATCGTACCTGTTTTATCAAGTACAATAGCATTGATTGAACATGCTGTCTCAAGAATATCAGCGGATTTAATGAGAATACCATTCTCAGCACCTTTACCTGTCGCAACCATTATGGCTGTTGGAGTAGCTAAACCAAGAGCACATGGACAAGATATTACAAGGACAGCGATACCAATACTTAATGAGAACTCAAGCGTTTCACCCAAGAGTAACCAAATGATTGTAGCTAATACTGCAATAACAATAACTGCTGGAACAAAGATGCTTGATACTTTATCTGCCATTTTTGAAATAGGTGCTTTCGAATTTGCCGCTTCTTCTACTAAACGAATAATTTGGGAAAGAGTTGTATTTTCACCAATTTTAGTTGCTTCAAATTCAAAATAACCAGATTTATTAATCGTAGCTCCTACAACCTTTGAACCGATTGATTTTTCAACAGGAATACTTTCACCTGTAATAGCTGATTCATCTACAGTCGTAAATCCTTTGCTAACTGTACCATCCACAGGAATTCTTTGACCGGGTTTAACGCAAAGTATATCACCTAATTGTACCTCTTCAATAGGTATTTCAACTTGTTTATGATTTTTAAGGACAATGGCTGTTTTAGGTGCTAAATCAATCAATTTAGAAATAGCTTCAGAAGTTTTACCTTTTGATTTTGTTTCAAGATACTTACCTAATGTAATTAAAGTAAGGATCATGGCACTGGTTTCAAAGTAGAGATCCATAATGAACATCTCAACCATTTTAGTATCACCTGTTTGAACACCAATTACTATCTTTACAATGGCATATAAGCCATATAAAACAGCAGCACTGGAACCAATTGCAATAAGTGAATCCATATTTGGATTCAACTTAAATAATGCTTTAAAACCATGGGTGAAGAACTCATGATTAATAATTAACACAGGGATAGTTAATGCAAGTTGAGTAAATGCATTTAATAAAGGATTCGTATGGAAAATTGCAGGTAATGGCCAACCCATCATATGCCCCATCGCTAAATAGAATAAAGGGACTGTAAAGATGACAGAAAGAATAAATCGTTTCTTCATTTTATTAGCTAATTTGGCATATTCATTGGTTTCTTTTTGGTCTGAACTAGGAAGAAAAGCATCATAACCAACATCTTGAACAGCTTGAATAATATCTTTATCATCAATGTTTTCGTATTCAACGATCATGTTATTTGCGAGTAAATTTACTTGACATGACTTTACGCCATCAAGGTGATTAAGTTTTCGTTCAATGGCTGAACTACATGCGGCACAAGTCATACCTTTAACATTGAATTGTTGCTTCATCTTTTCCCTCCTTTAACTCCTCTTACAATAATGATAAAGTGCACTTTTGTCAATTTAATTGCTTTAAAAAAATGGACAGAACAGTTACAATAGATGAAGAGGTGAATACTATGATAGTTAAAGAAAAAGTAGCAAAATTAAGAGAATTGATGAAAATGGAAGGAATTGATATTTATTATATTCCAACAGCTGATTATCATCAAAGTGAATACTTACCGGATTATTTTAAAGCAAGACGCTTTATGTCTGGTTTTACAGGATCTGCTGGAACACTTGTAGTAACAATGAAAGAAGCAGGTTTATGGGCAGATGGTCGTTATTTTGTACAAGCTGAAAAACAATTAAAAGGTTCAAGTATTACATTATATAAAATGGGACAAGACAAAGTGCCAACAGTTTCTGAGTTTATCAAAGAAAAACTTCCTGAAAATGGTGTGTTAGGATTTGATGGCAGAGTTGTGAGTGCTAGTACAGTTGATCATTTTGAAAAATTAATTGCATCTAAAGGTGGTAAGACAAAAGAAGATAAAGATTTAGTTGATGAAATTTGGGAAGATAGACCATCATTACCACAAGAATCAGCATTTTTACTTCAAGATAAATACACTGGCGCAAAGACAGAAGATAAAATTAAACGCGTTCAAAATGCAATGGCAGAGAAGAATGCAGATGTTTGTGTACTAACATCACTTGAAGACGTAGCGTGGTTACTTAACTTAAGAGGATATGATATTGAAGATACACCGGTTGTATTAGCTTTTGCTACAGTTACAAAAAATAAAGTAACATTGTTTGTGGATAAGAAAAAATTATCGGCAGATATTTGTAAGAAATTATCTAGTGCTAAAGTATCAATTAAGGGATATTTTGACTTAGGTAGTGAACTTTCTAATTATACAAATAAGAAAATATGGATTGATTCTGCAGTACTTACTTCATATTATAAAAAACAAATTGATAAATCTTGTACAATCATTGATGAGAAGAGTCCAATTGTTATGTACCGAGCAGTTAAAAATAAAACAGAAATCAAGAATATTCGTTACTCTCATATCAAAGATGGTGTAGCAGTTACAAAATTCATTTACTGGTTAAAGAATAATATAGGTAAAATTGAAATTACTGAACTTAGTGCTGCGGCAAAATTACGTGAACTTCGTCAAGCACAAGAAAATCATATTGAAGCAAGTTTCGGTACAATTGCAGCCTATGGACCTAATGCGGCTATGATGCATTACAGTGCTACCGAAGATAACTTTGCAGTTCTTAAAAATGAAGGAATGTTGTTGGTTGATTCAGGTGGACAATATTTAGAAGGAACTACGGATATAACACGTACAATTGTACTTGGAGCAGTTAGTGAAGAAGTAAAAACATACTATACAGCAGTATTGAGAAGTATGCTTCGCTTAAGCAAGGCAAACTTCCTATATGGCTGTACAGGAGCATCACTTGATATTCTTGCAAGAGGACCAGTGTGGGATTTAGATTTAGATTATCAATGTGGAACAGGACATGGTGTTGGTTTTGTACTAGGTGTTCATGAAGGCCCTCATGGTATTCGTTGGTCAAATACTGGAACTGGTTATGCAATTGTTCCATTAGAAGAAGGAATGGTAGTTACTGATGAACCAGGTATATATCTTCCAAATAAATTAGGTATTCGTATTGAAAATGAATTACTTGTACAAAAAGGCAAGAAAAATACATATGGTCAATTCATGCATTTTGACACAATTACATTAGCACCGATTGATTTAGATGCTGTTCGTCCAGAAGACATGTTGGATGATGAAATTGAAGCATTAAATCAATATCATGCAGAAGTATATTCAAAAATTAGCCCTTATTTAACTCAAAAAGAAAGAACTTGGTTAAAAATTCAAACAAGAAAGATTAAAAAGGCATGAAATTAATTTCTTGGAATGTTAATGGGTTAAGAGCGTGTATTACCAAAGGTTTTTTAGATTTTTTCAAACAAGAAGATGCAGACATTTTTTGCTTGCAAGAAACAAAGTTACAACCTCATCAAATTGAATTAGAACTTGAGGGATATCATCAATTTTGGCATAGTGCTGAAAGAAAAGGATATTCTGGTACAGCTGTGTTCACAAAAGTTGAGCCACTTTCTGTTCAAACTGATTTCGGGAAAGATATTTTTAATGATGAAGGACGAGTACTAACACTTGAATTTGAAAAATTCTATTTAGTGAATGCCTATGTACCTAACTCTAAAGAAGAATTAGCACGTCTATCATATCGTATGGAATGGGAAGATGAATTACGTAATCACTTAGTACAGCTTAATGAAAAGAAACCGGTTATTTATTGTGGGGATCTAAATGTTGCTCATCAAGAGATGGATTTAAAAAATCCAAAGACAAATCGTCGCAATCCAGGATTCTCTGATGAAGAAAGAGAAAAAATGACAGTTTTACTATCAGCAGGTTTTTTGGATACATTTAGAACTATTTATCCTGAGGAAATCGCTTATTCTTGGTGGTCATACCGCTTTAATTCAAGGGAAAAGAATGTTGGATGGAGAATAGATTACTTTATTACATCAAAATCACTTGATAAAAAGATTCAAGATGCTCGAATTTACCAGGAAATAATGGGTTCAGATCATTGCCCAGTAGGCCTAGAAATAGACTTATAATGTACAAAGTACTTTAAAAATGGTAGACTAATAGAAAAATATTAGGGGGACCAAAATATGGATGTTAGAAAAGAAGTAGAATCTCATTTAGATGAAATATTAATGCACTTAAAAACTCTTGTAAGTTACAATTCAGTTATGGGTGAAGCAGAAGAAGGATATCCTTTTGGACGAGTTCCAGCCGACTGTCTTAATAAAGCATTAGAAATATGTAACTCATATGGCTTTAAAACTGTTAATCTTGATAACTATGTTGGTTATGCTGAAATGGGTGAAGGAGAAGGCCTTATTGGAATTCTAGGACACTTAGATGTAGTACCAGCGGGAGAAGGATGGAAAACAGATCCATTCAATATGGAAATTATTGATGGAATTGCATATGGACGTGGAACTACTGATGATAAGGGTGCAGTAGTTGCAAGTATGATTGCGATGAAAATTGTTAAGGATTTAAATATTCCTCTAACAAAGCGCATTCGTTTGATTATGGGTATTAACGAAGAAAACGGATCGCGTTGTTTAGCACATTATGTAGAAAAAGAAGGTCATATTGATATGGGCTTTACTCCAGATGGATGTTTCCCTGGAGTGCATGGTGAAAAAGGGATGATTCGTGCCAACTTCAAAAGCAAAAATACAAAAATTATTAATATTCAAGGCGGAGTTGCATCAAATGTAGTATGTAATAAATGCACAATACAAGTCATGAAGAACTCATTTAGCCAAAAAGTATTAGAAGATTATTTCAATGATCACAATATTACGTATGCTTTCAATGTAATTGGCGATGTTGTAGAAATTGAAGCTAGAGGAGTGGCTGCACATGCAAGCACACCAAAATTAGGAGTAAATGCAATTAGCCATCTATTAGTAGGACTAAAACACGCAGGATTCCAAGATGATTTTACAGACTTCTATAATGAAAAAATTGGAACAACAATCGATGGTTCATTAATGGGAGCTGCATGTAAGGATGAATATGGAACACTCACATTTAATGTTGGGGTTATTAGTATGACAGATGGCGTTATTGAAGGAACAATTGATATTCGTTTCCCAGTTACACTTACTGTTAAACAAATCGTAGAAAAGATGACTCCAAATTTAGAAACAGCAGGTGGATTTGTAGAAATACTTTCGACACATGAACCACTTTACTTCCCAATAGATAGCCCGCTTGTCACAAAATTATTGAAGGCCTATCAAGAAGTTACAGGAGATATGGAATCTAAACCAATCACAATGGGTGGTGGAACTTATGCAAAAGGAATCAATAACTGTATTGCCTTTGGATGTGAACTCTTAGGGGTTGATAATCATATTCATGATGCAAATGAGTTTGTCTCAATAGATGCGTTAGTCATGCAAACAGAAATTTATGTGAATGCAATTATAAAATTATTAGAGAATTAGTTATCCTTAGGATAACTTTTCTTTTATAATAGAATATAGAAATGAGATGAAATTATGAAAAAGATAAAAGTTGCGATGATGTACGATTTTGATAAAACCTTATCCCCAAAGGATATGCAAGAATTTACGTTTATTCCAGGACTTGGGTATAAGAATACAAAAGACTTTTGGGAAGAAGTAAATAAAATATCAAAAGAGAATAAGATGGATTCAATTCTAGCGTACATGTATATGATGATTAAAAAATCAAAAGAAGCAAGTAAGCCTATTCGTAAACAAGACTTTAAAGGACTTGGAAAAGGAATAGAATATTATCCTGGTGTTTTAACTTGGTTTGATCGAATAAATGCGATTGGAAAAAAACTAAATATTGAAGTTGAACACTATATTATTTCATCAGGCTTAACAGAAGTTATAGAAGGAACCCCAATTGCAAAGAAATTTAAAAAAATATATGCATGTAAATTTTATTATGATGAAAATGGAGTAGCTACATGGCCATCTCTTGTTGTAAACTATACGACAAAAACACAGTATATTTTCCGTATCAATAAACAAATTTTGGATGAAAATGAAGATCGTGCATTAAATCAATATACTGAAGAAAAAGACCGTCCTATTCCATTTAGAAGAATGATTTATGTAGGAGATGGATTAACAGATGTTCCATGTATGAAACTTGTAAAAGAGAATGGTGGCAAATCAATTGTGGTATATAATAAAAAGAAAAAGAACGCAAAAGATTTAGCGAAATCACTTATTCAACAAAAACGCGCTAATTATATGTCTCCATCTGATTATTCAAGTCAAAAAGAAATGGAGAAACTAGTTTCAAAAATTCTTGAGAATATTCAAAAAGAAGCAGAATTAGAAGAGTTGGAAGGTGTTCGCTAATGGATAATGCACAACGCTTTTTATCAACGTTTGCACAAATAGAAAAACAATTAAAACTAATCACTGGAAATTCTCGTTATACAAAATTCTATTTAATGTTAGAAGAAGCAGCAAGAAGAAATAAAATAGTTTCACGATATGAAATAGAACTACAAGAATATTCTGAATTACGAAATGCCATAGTACATCAACGTGATGGTGAAGGGAAAGTAATTGCCCAACCAACTGATGAAACCGTTGAAACAATTGAACACATAGCAGAATTACTTTGTAACCATAATCCAGTATCGAAATTTTTCTTAAAACACGTAATTACTTGCCAACTGGAAGATAAGATATTAGATGTACAAAAAATAATGAATGATTATGATTTTTCTAAGATGCCAGTATATGATAAGAATAATATTGTGGGTATTGTAACGATAGAAGCAATTGCAAAATGGGCATGTAATGAATTGAAAAATAAAACAGAGTTAACACAAGTAAAAGATATTGTGGATGATGTTAATGAAAATGAAAAAATCTATTTTTTATCTAAAAATGAAAGTGCTTATGATGTAATAAAAATTTATACGGATAGTATGAAAAAAGGAAATAAAGTACTAGCTATTCTAATTACGGAGGATGGTATAAAAACTCAAAAACCTATTGGAATTGTGACACTCAAAGATTTACCACGAATTTTAGAGTATTTTTAGAATAAATATGCTAAAATACTAAAGCGTAAAAAAGGTGGATATGAAATGATTGTAAATATAGGTTTATTACTTGTGGGATTCTTAGCACTAATAAAAGGTGCAGACTACTTCGTGGATGGAGCAGCATCAATAGCATCATTATTGAAAATTCCTAGTGTTGTAGTTGGATTAACAATAGTTGCATTTGGCACTAGTGCACCAGAAGCTGCAGTATCAATAACAGCTGCCTTGAATCATTCAAATGCGATAGCAATAAGTAATGTTATTGGATCTAATATTTTCAACTTAATTGTTGTACTTGGAATGACGGCAATTATTACAATAGTACCAGTACCAAGAAGTATAATGAGAAAAGAATTTCCGTTTTTGATTGCAGTATCATTTTTGATGGCATTATTTATTTTTACGGGTAATTCATTAACAAGACTTGAAGGTATTATCTTTTTAATTTTAATTATTGCTTATGTAGTATGGTTAATTAAAGATTCATTATCAAAAAGAGCTTCAATAGAAGTTGAAAAACCAATGTTTAGTTTACCAATGAGTTTAGTATTAATTGTTATTGGAATTTTCGGAATCATTTTCGGTGGTGATCTTGTTGTAAATAATGCTAAAGCGATAGCTTTAACACTAGGATTGTCAGAAAAATTAGTAGGGCTTACAATTGTATCGATTGGAACATCACTTCCTGAGCTTGTAACTTCTCTTGTTGCTGCAAAAAAAGGGAATGTAGATATTGCGGTAGGAAATGTAGTAGGTTCCAATATATTTAATATTTTATTTATTCTTGGATTAAGTGCTACAATAACACCAATTCCTGTAGAATTTGCATTAATGTTTGATTTAGTTATTATGTTAATCGCAACACTCTTATGTTTCTTTGTTGCAAAAAGGAATGGCAAACTAGGTAAAAAAGAAGGTATTATTTTTCTTCTATTATTTATTTCATATTTAACATATATCATTATTAGAAACTAGGTGAGATTATGAAAGAACACGCTATACGATTAACCTATGGTCAAGATTTAAAAAAAGAAATTGAATCCTATTGCATAAGTAATAAGATTCAATCCGCATGTATAGTTACTTGTGTTGGTTGTGTTTATGATTGCCATTTACGATTAGCTGATGGAGTCACTAAGAAAAAGTTTGATAACCATTATGAAATTGTTTCTCTTACTGGAACCATTGCAAATGGTCAAAGTCATTTGCATATTAGTTGTAGTGATATAAATGGAGCTTGTATTGGTGGTCATTTATTGGAAGAAACCCATATCAATACAACAGCTGAACTTGTATTAATGGAACTTGAAGATTTTAATTTTTCAAGAAGTTTTGATTCTAACACTGGCTATGACGAACTAGTAATTAAGCATAAATAAAATTCTGTTGCAATTTGTAATAGAATTTTTTAAAATTCAAATAATATAGAATTGAAAAAATAAAATATAAGCATACAATAATAAGTGATAAATCAATTTTTTGCCGACTTAGCTCAGCTGGTAGAGCAATTCATTCGTAATGAATAGGTCGCAGGTTCAAATCCTGTAGTCGGCACCATATGTAGATTGACATCTTAATCGGTAATGCGACATCTTTATCGGTAATAGATGTTTTTTTTATATTATCCAGTGACATCTTATTCGGTAATGAAAAAGATAAAATCCTTATTTTAAAGGGTTTTTTAATGGTCTTCAAAAAAAGTCAAAAATTGTATTACCGATTAAAATGTCACTACATCAGTTTTAATAGTTTTTAGTAATTTACATCTTAATCGGTAATGGGAAATAATTTATTGTTAATTATACTTATATCAATTAAATTGTTTACTTTAAGGATGTGTTTGTAGTATTATTTGAGAGTAAAGTTGTGTGTTTCGCTACCGTTAAGTGCGAGTGGAAAAATTGCGTGTTTCGCTACCGTTAAGTGCGGATCAAAAATTTAATTTAACTAAAGATGTGGTCGTTCAACCCTTAAATGAACACATTAAAAAGAGGAGCTTGAAGCTCCTTTTATGTTTCATAAAGAGAATTAAAATATATGAATAGATTATTATTCCTTTAAGAAGTTATTCTAAGCCAATAAAGTCATCTAAAGCTTTACTACTAATTTTATTTTTCTGATCTATAGCAAGATCAAACCCAAGGAGATACTTGTTAACCACTCGAGTTAATATTCTTTCTTTCCTATCACTTTTACGTGTAGACTCATATACAGTGTCGAAAGCATAGGCTATTTCAGACTCACTTGCTAATGTAGCATTCTTTAAATTTTGAATTACTTTTGACCTTAATAACCTTTGTTCATCAAGTTCTTTTATATTTTCTTGTTGAAGTTCATTGATACTGTCAATTTGATCAGAGATATCATTAATACTATTTGAGAATAACAATTGATTATTACTGAGAAAATGATTGATTTTATCATCGGTAATTTTTACTGATTCTTTTAATAAAGGTTTTATACCTGCAAAATGCTTATTCATTGTTTTATGGACGAAAGCAGCATCAACAATAGGTTTCTTCTTAGCAAGTAAATAATCTTTATTCATAGCAATCAGTAGATTAATAAGTTGAACAATAATGCAATTGGTTTCTTCACAAAGAGCCAATACAATTTCAGATGTTAATGGAATTGATTCATTGTACCACTGATAATGCCAAAGTGATTTTATGATAGTAGTAAAATATAAGATATCTGAACAGTATAAATCAGCTCGAATGTCAGTTTGAAATCTCCTTGCAGTTCGTAGAACATTGAACATCTTCTCACGTGCTTCTTGAGTTCCAACAACACCAATAGCTACTTTTGTTTCATTCATAAGAGTCATAAGTGTTTCAAATGAATTAGAACGATTCCTTGAAAAATTCATTAATTGAATCTCATCTAAAATAATTATACCAATACAGAATGTTTCGATTAATCTACTAATGATTTCAGTTTTTTCTTGAATCCCTCTTTTTGATGATATTAACTTTTCATATATATAGTCTAAATTTAACGCTTTGTCTAAAGCGCTTCCAATTCCATTGAATAATTGAGAAAGGTTTCCATTAGTGTAGCAATTTGTTACTAAATAAGTTACCTGAGTAAATTCACCCCATTCATTTTTATGACGTATACATTGCGGATAGTGCTTTAAAACTGAAGCAATAGCACTTGATTTACCACAACCACTAAATCCAGTTAAAGAGAAACAGGAGTCCGTTGATTCTGAAGAACGACCTACTACTTTGCTATTTTGTTTAGAACCAAAGGGAGTAGATAAGTTACTTTCTTCTTCTGTTTTAATCGAGAGATATCTCTTTGAGTAGGAATTAATTAAGCAGCTATGAAACTCAGTTGCAAGTTTTAGAGAAAAGGGTAAAGGAACTCTAACTGTTTTAAGTAATTCAATGCTTTCAATTTTTTGTTGAAGTGTCTGTTTTTCTTGATTGGGTGCGAATGATAGAAGTTCTTGTCTAAAACATCGATTCACACGTGCTTTTGAACAGGCAGGGGGTAGTGCTGCAATCAGTGCTTTTTCTTGGTATATTTCGACTTCAGTTTTACGATAAATAGCATCTACCACATCACCTTCATCGAAATCAATGTCATCATACTGTGAGACATCTTGTGGTAAGTTTTTGAATTTTGTTTTCTTGTCTAAATCCCATTTTTTCATTTAGTTTTCCTCCATAAAGTATTCATTTGCCTCTTCTATTGAATCGTGAGATTCTAAGAGTAATTCGATTTTATTTTTAACTTTTTGTGTAGTATTCTTCGAAGATAGTCGTTTAGAGATACTATCAGTTCCATTAATCAGATGTTTTTCATTTTCTCTATGGATTGAAATGTTCCGTATATCATTATCTGTATTAGCAGGAACAGAAGATACAATCTGTTGAAGAACACTATTTCTTGATGCAGCAAGTTTCTCGTTTAACTTTTCACCTTCACGATGTTTTTTTAGATTATGTGTATGCATTTTCTTATATTCTGAAAGTGTAACAGGATAGTCTAAATAAGGTTCATTTGATGTTCGTTTAGAATACAAAGGGATGATAATGAGTTTATTCTCAATCAGACGATAAATTTGTCGAATGTCTCTTGGATCTATTCTTGCTTCAATTGGTATTTGCCTTGCTTCACATTCGTACATTTCACTTTTTAGTTGTTTATTAGTCTCATCAAACAAGAATAAATCCAAATATTTAATACCTCGCTTTGATATAGTTGCTCGTACAGGTAATAAACATGAATAGAGAAACTGATCATTATTCGTAATCTTGCGAGGACTATCAATGTATAAATTTCCATAATTCCATATTTCTAAAGGAATTCGATTAATATCTTTATCCATCATATCCTGTGTAAGAGGATAACCCTTAATATAGTGTTTGTTGTGGGAAAGAGCACATGTTAAAACAATTTGTGTAATCTGATGTACATCCAGACATGCTTCTTGGTGATGCCTGGAGTCATATCGCTTTGTAATCAATCCGTTATTTTCAAGGAACGGACGAATAGCAATATTTACACTATTAAAATATTGTTCAATATTTCCTTTCATAGAACCAGAAGCAGCAGGTACATTTTGTATATCGATATTTAGCTCTGCACATGTCTTACCGAATTTATCTGATAAATACTCAGAGCCTCGATCACTTCTCAAACAATTCGGAAGTATCTTATGTACTGGCCACATCTTTTCATCGATATCGATACCATATTGTTTACAATATTCAACTTTGTCATCAAGTAAGTTTAATAAGCAAGAAGTAATACCTAAGAAAGAGTTATTTTCCAACGTTACAATAACGGAAACAATCATTTTAGAAAAGATATCCATCATTGCATATACTGTAAATCTTCCAATAACTTGATTGTTATCGAGCATAGAAACACTGCTAACATCGAACTCTTGCTCATCTACTTCGAATAAGTCACCAGAATGTTCAACTCCTTGTAATGTATCAGAGGGTGTTATACGCTTATCATTTCTTTGCTCACGTCGACTGGTTTTGATAAGGTCAATCTTTTCTTTAGAAATTTTCTTCTTAACATAGTAGCGGAACTGGCGATAAGTAGGGAGTTCGCTTTCGGGTAGCCAACTCAATTGTGAGACTCCATTTATACTTGTATTAAAAGAATAAAATAAGTTTAAGATGTCAGCAAAAGCAGCCTTCATGGTATAGGAGCGACCACTAATGTAGTTTTGCAAACCAATTTCAAATTTTCTTTCAAGTTCAGCATCCAATACTATTCCAACACAGTTGTTAGGACCTGATTTTTTTGTTAATTGGTAGCCATTAGTCCTTTTTTTCCTAAATATCTTTTCATCAATTAAAACATGGGTATCAAATCCACTTTGCAAATAAAGACGTACTATTTTCCAAAATGTTTTCCGTGTTATACCAAATTTATTTGATAAAAAATCAATAGTTTCAGAAGATTCTTTTTTCTTAAGAGTCAAATAAGTAGGACCGAACGATTTAATTAATTGTTTCATGAGTTCTTTGTAATTTTCATATCTATCTAATTGCTCTTGCGATAGAGTTTCATAGTTAATTATTTTCTTTGAATCTTCCTTTATTTTTTCTAAGTGTTGAGTCGATAATAGATTCAATACAAATGTTGTATTCATTTCAAAGATTTCTAATTTTGTTGTCTTGCATTTACATAAAATAGTAAACTCATCGTTTATATAAAGAATTCGATGAACTAATTCATTGTGACTTACTAAATCTCCTTTTTCGATTGTATAGACTGAATTCGTTTTTTCCATACTTTGTATTCTCCTTCTACCTGTTTTGATAAAGCTAAATAGTTTTGTTTCTTATCCATATCTATTTCAATGATTCGATGCATGACACAATGCTTTGTATAAGAGACGATTCCATGTACCGAAGAGGCATTAAAGTACATGAGTGCCAATCTAATATTTTGAATGCGAATTGGATTAAAGTCAGATCGAAATACTAATTGCCACTCAATTCCTTTTTGATTCCAATACAGTTTTTCGATTGCTAACTTCTCTTTTGAACGTCGGTTAAGTATATTTTCTCGTGCGTATTTTAATGAATACGCTTTATCAATACCACCTTTATAGGTGACTAAGAAATCGGTAGTCATCGGTGTTTTTTCATTATGTGGATGTTTTAGATCGAGTTTGTTGCATATAGCAAGAGTCTCACTTAAATCCAATGGATATTGTTCTCGAATATCAATAACATCAAGATCCCATAAAAGTAGAAGGGCAAACTCCATTTCTCCTTGTGATAATAACTCCATTGCACGCCCAGTATATGGATTTACAAAGTGTGAACAAGTGCCAGATGAACTAATATCTCGTACGCGTATAAATGGTTTATAGTCTTTTCCGGTTCCAGTGCCAAAACCTTCCTTGAGTTTATTTTCTACTGATTTTCTCATATGTTTTTATCTCCTCTTTTATAATTAGTTCTTTTCTTTCTACCGGCACCGCAAACATGACAATATGTATTTTCTTCAGTAAAACGTTTCATATTCTTGATTGTGAATGTGCCACCACATCCTTTGTGCCTGACTTCAAATTTATGACCATTTAAACGACGCACAAATTCGAAGTGTTTCGTCTTTTCTATTGCTCGTCGACAATCTTCATCTGTATATTTTCTTGTTAAGTCACGTCCATCAAAATATATAAAATAGTAAAGTGGACATGTTACGTGCCGATCTTCATGTGGGTTATATAAATGAGCGTGATTATACATCGTACTAAATGGTTTAATCAATTGGTATTTGCCTTTACTACATTTTTCTACAATATAGTGTGCTAATTCATCTTCACTTAAATGACTTTGGCAACTTGGACATTCAAAACCATCACATAAGCCCTGATAAGTTCCAATAAATTTGGTTTGACATTTCTGACATTCAAATAATGCTAAAGCAGGGTGATAATCCCCAATCGTTTTAAAACCTAAATTCTCGATAATCGAGAGTTGTTGATTCTTGTCATAAAACGGGAGTCTACTTAAATAGTTATCAATTGAATGATGGATATATAAAATTCCTGCCATCATTGAAGATAATGTATCTCTGGAAAAAGTTCTGGAATAATTGAAAATATATTCTGATTCTTCATTTAATAGATCTTTGTATTTACTATTACGTAAATCATGAATAAGTTGCTTTTTAATCGAACTCAGTGATTTTCCACTTAGCTTTTTAATCTCATTATCATTTATTTCTATGTTTATATCACTGTTTGAGGGAGGAAAGGATTTCGTGAATTGATGTACTGCCTCAGCATATTCAATCATGACTTGATGTGATCCATTTCTTTCGCATTCAGTAGAATTGTTTATGGGGTTATCATACTCATTACACATTACTGAATTTAACCTTCTTAATAGACATGCGTGTTTAAGACATACGTGTACTCCAGGAAATTGATGTGATTTATGATAAATATGAAATCCAACTTCTTGGATCTCTTCATCCATACATTCTGGACAAAACTTTAACTCGTTTAGGAATGCTACATAGTTGAAAATTAAGTTCTTCCTATTCTTGATTTCCTGCGAAAATAAGGAATTGATGATTGAAGTTTGTGCACCAGGTTTTAAAAATGGAACTATTGATGGATAAAACATAGAATCTTTAAATGCTTCAAAATCGTAATCTTTTCCTAATAATTTCATGATCTTTGGATATAAGGTCTCATTACGATAAAGTGATCTTGCATTTCGATTGAAATATAGGCTTTTGAGAGATCCTTTCTCTTCAAATACTTCTTTAATCATTTCTTGTGTACTTTTAAATCCATTTGCAAAAGCTAAACGATCCACATAGGTAGCGAATAATTCATCTGGTTTTCTTTCAGGTATATTCTTTAATTGATTCATAATAATCTCCTTCTAAATCGATATATTTGATTGTTTCAAAAAGTGACTGATGATACCTCGATGTTTTGATTAGTTTTTAAATTATTCGATTTATTAATATATTTTATTATGGTGGAACAATATGGATTACTACCCAAAGAATTAAGAGTTCAATGAATAGGGAATCTTTATTTAATCGACTATTATCAAATACTTTGTGAAAAATCGACAAAAATAAAACATCCAGAGGGGGTTTGTCCCCTGCTGGATGTCGTTTAGTTTTTATAATGTAATTGAGTTTTTTAATAAGTTTTTCGCTGGGTCACTAAAGCCCAGACATCTTTTATTTTGTGCATACTTACTCCTTTTGAAAAAGTTTAGCATATTTCTTTGGAAACTTTGACATACCATAATAGTATAGGTAAATAGTAATATCTTCAAGAGAATATTCTTCAAAACCGTAATAACTCCTGAATTTTTTCAATATATTTTTATACTTTGTATAGTTCAAAAAATCTTGTTGAAGAATTCCACCAATACGGCTGGTTCTTTTGTGTTCATTAATAATATCTTTTATAACAGGATCATAGAAGGGAAATTCTTCCGGATTATGATAATAACAGTATCTTGTGGCAAATTTATAGTTATTTATTTCCTTGTAGCTTGAAAATTTCACTTTTGCAATTTCATTTACTATCTCAGAATTTCCTGTTTCTAAATCTTTGTCAATATTAAGATTAACAATATGCCTTGCAATTGTTCTGAAATGGTAAAGATTTCTACTGAAGTATTGATCAATAGCAGCAACTTTAATAGATACTTGATTAAATTTTGTATTAGATGGCATTTCGGTACTGAATAAATTTTTTAAAATTGTGTCATCTGAAATGCGTTGTTGATCTCGTTGATAAATACTTAAATAGTAATCAACATCTTCTTTAGTTGGTTTAGTAAATTCTTCATACAAATATGGGAAGTCATTTTCAGAGATATTCGATGATATTTCATTTTTCAAATCGACATAGAAAGTAATCATTTCTTTCTCTATATCTACATTATGAAGAAGGATTCCATGTGATAACCAGTAATATGCAAAAGCATTTAAAGGATCATTTGTCCAAAATGAAGGGCGATATAAGTTGATGATTCTAAATCCACAATAATCTTCCAGTTTTTTGAAAGTTACTTCAACATAGGATTTATCTTCATTCATATAAGCAATTTCGGCAAATAGATTGCTCAGGTTCTTATATGTTAAATTAGTAATATTAGTCATATGACCTCCTAAATCAGTTATTTATTATTTTTAGACGTTTAAGGTCAATAGTTTCAATGCTTAATCTATTTTCCAACAAAAGTTTATGTAATAAATTTTTACCATGATCTTTATTATCCATTGTCTCACCATAAGTGTGTATGAGTTTTGATACAGCGAAATATTGGCTTTTATCAATTTCATCTTTTTTTTCTTCGTCATAATGACTATACTTAAAAGTAAGTTTAATTTTACTATGATAAAGATCGTAATAATCGAATAAACTTTGGAAGTATGAATAGTCAGCATCTGATAACGAATGTCCATAAAAGACGATTTCATCAGCTTCTATAGGTAGGTTGGCTGAAATGCGTTCTTTTTTAATATAAAGTTTTCTATAAGTTTTTGTGAACATATATTTAGTAGAAGATGGATTGAATTTGTTATTATCTAATCCAAATATTGGAAAAGTTTTATAACTTCCGTGTACATTGTTTTCAATGACCGTATTAGGTGTATTTGGAAGTCCTGAGCCATTCCCGCAATTTCTCATTGTTATGACTTCTTCAATTGGTTTGTTTATACGAGTGTAATTAAAATTAATTAAGAAAAAATTTTCACCTTCTCCACAAATATCTTTGAAGTTATTTATATAAATATCACTAAATTCGAACCAATAAGGATTTTCGAATAAAGGTAAAACGACTTGCTCCAAATAAAGTTTAAAAGAGTTTTCGAATTTATTTAGTTCTTTAAGTAAGTAATAGTCATATTCAAAAGTTTCGTCAAATCCATTTGGATATTTTAGTTCTAAAAATATACCTAATATAGTTTCTTTAGCATAGTTTGCACTTTCATAATAGCTACTATGATTAGAAAGGTTAAAAACAGTAACTCCAGAAGAAATTGATTGTAACCTCAATTCAATAGCTTTTTTTATTTTTGAAATACCATAATCAAAAACTTTATCGATTAGCGCTCTACCATTCTCATCGGTGATAGCATTTTCAATTTGTAATTCTACATCACACCAATTAGTAATTGGTGATTTTTCAAGCTTAAGCAAGTAAAAATATACATCCCAAAATGACATATCATGATCCAAAAAGACTTTTACAGTATTTTTAATTTGTTCTTCAATTTTCATATTAATAGCAGGAGTTGAATAACTATTACCTATATTATATTTGTAGTGGTTGAAGTTTGTATAAAGATTATCGATTTCGTCAAGTTTTGATTGTTCAATATGACTGTACCTCCATTTGAAAAATTCAGGATAACTTGTTGGCAAACCACATGCTAAATCAAATCCATTTCCTAAAACAACTAATTTCATAATAATACCTCATTATCTAACTTAATGATAAGTAAATCTCGTGATATAATCAAGGTAGTGTTAAAGAAAGTTTCAAATGTCAGTTAATCTAATTAAGAAGGGGGATTAGAATGATAGAACCTAACCGTGTCGAGGATAATAGCAAGGATAATATAGATTGTGAGAAATCTGTATCTATGAAGTATCACTCATTAAGAGCCTGTAATGACGCTAATATTGATGCTTATGAAGAAATATTAGATGAAGTTCTTTATAATCAAGGAGAATTTATGAATATAGCTATCTCAGGTCTATATGGTGCTGGAAAAAGTAGTCTAATAGAAACCTATAAGAAGAAAAAGAGCATAGATAATTCTAAAAAGAAATTGAAGTTTTTACACTTATCTTTAACCAATTTTAATGTTAAAGATAAAAGTAAGAGTGAGAATAATAATATAATTGAATGGCGTTTGATGAATCAGCTCATCTATCAAATTGATCCAAATAATATTCCACTAACAAGTATAAAAAGTAAAAGAAACAAAAGATCATTTTTCTTAAAAATAACCATAGCATTTACATTTTTTTTCATTATGTCTTTGTATTATTATTTTTTCTATAATGTTTTGAAGTATAATGTTGCATTGATTAAGTTTGAATGGGTAAAAATTATTTTATCAGTAATTGTAAATGATTTTGTTTTGCTATTAAGTATTATATCCATTTGCTCATATTTATTTTATTTAGTATATTACGCTGTCAAATTTCAAGTATGGAAAACAATATTAAGAAAACTGAAATTAAATGGTTATGAAATTGAATTTAAAAATAATGATGATTGTATGAATACGGATTCTTATTTCGATAGATATTTAAGCGAAATAATATACTTGTTTGAAAATTCAGGTGTCGATATAGTTGTTTTTGAAGATATAGAAAGATTTGGTGAACATAAGATATTCGAAAGACTTAGAGAAATAAATAGAATTGTTAACATATCCATTAATGAAAAGAAGAAAAAATTAGAAAAAGAGATAACAAATATTTCAAGATATCCAAATTTTGTTGGTTCTATTCTGAAAAAAGTTGGGTATTTAAAGGAAGATAATTTTAACGAAATAAAATTTTTATATCTCATTAATGATGGAATTTTTGAATCGAAAGAAAGAACAAAGTTCTTTGATATAATTGTTCCGGTAATTCCTGTTACTGATAATACAAATTCATATGGCAATATTGAAACTTGTTTAAAAGAGTTAAACGTGTATGATGGATTCGATTATGACTATTTGTTGGGTTTATCTTTATATATTGATGATATGAGACTTCTTAAAAACATATGTAATGAGTATAAGATATATACTCGCAAGCTAAGCATTGATAAAATGAAAAATAAGTTATTGTTAACAATTATTACGTACAAAAACTTATTTCCCAAAGACTTTGAGAGAATGCAGTTGAAGGATGGAATATTTTATAGATATATCAATGATATTTGTGAGGAAGTTAAGAATGAGGATATCGGTGAATTAGAGAAATACAATTCAGATATGAAAAGAAAGTTTGAGTATTTGGATAATAGAAATAAAATTACTGAAATAGAAAAAAAATTGAAAGTGTTTTTTCCTAAAGGAGTTAATGATACTGGTGATGACAATATTATTAAGAATTCAAAGGAATTAAGTTTTATTAGATTTGCTGTATCGAATGGTTATGTCGATGAAACTTTTGAACACTATATAAGTATATTTGATGAAAAATCTTTATCGAAAAATGATCAAAAATACATATTATCGCTTTATGATCGATTAGGCTTAAAAGTAGATTACAGAATTAACAATCCTGCTCTCGTTACATCATTGCTAACAACTGAAACTTTAAATAGAGTTCAGGTTTTTAATTATGATATTTATTTATATTTGCTTAAATTAGATCAGCAATATTCGAATGATAAATTGTCACAATTCACAGGATGTTTAAGTGACAACCATCAATACGTTTTCGCATTTAATTTTGTACAAATAGTAAGCGATGATTTCGATATGCTATACCGATTATTTGAAGAATGGAAAACTAATTGGATAAATATCATAAAAGATATAGTGCTAACTTATATTAACGATGAAGAATTTAGAAATCTTTATTTTAATAGTTTTATAAAATTTTTAATGAATTGGCTTCGACTTGATATAGCAGAGTATTTTGTTTATGAATCAGTTGAACAGTATATTGTTGAGTGTATTTCGAGTATTTCAGAATTACAAAAGTTTCCTTTTGAAGAGGTTGAAACTGCAGTTAGCACCTTGAGATTGTTTGAGGTGAAATTTGATAAAGTTTTTTACGAAGGTTCAAATAGGAAATTTGTAACTATGATATATAAGAATAGTTTATATAAAATTACAAGAGAGAACATTTTGGAATTTATTAATGAAGAATATAAAGTAAAAAATATAAAAAATAAAATGGAAAATTTAGTTGATATGATATGGTCTGAGAAAGATCAACCATTGTATGTAAATATTAATAAAAATATAAATGAGTTTATTGAAATTTTACTAAATCCAACAACAAGACTAAAGGATAATCAAATATATATTGTTGAACTTTTAAATAATGAACAAATATCAATAGAAAAGAAGATTAAGTTGATTACTAAATACGAAGGGGAAATAGAGTTACTTAAAAATGTATCTCCAATTCAAGAAATTTATCCAGTATTAATTGAAAATAAAAAAATAAAGTATAATGAAGAGAATATACTAACATACTTTAGTTTTGCTAAAAGCATAACTCTTAAACTGATAACATTTATTGAAAGTAATATATCAATAAAGCTTAATTTTATGAGGTTGAATATTAAAGAGAATGAAGATGTTATAAATCGATTTTTTAATGACATTTTTTGTAATACTGATATAAAAAATATTGATAAGTATGAGGAAATAGTAACTACATGCGGACTATCGATTGATAACTTCAATACTGCAGGTATTTTATCTGATAAATTCAGTGTTTTGATTATAAATAAGATAATAGTAATGAATGAACACAACTTA
>NZ_JAVXGL010000018.1:0-26652 GCF_036657415.1 Anaerorhabdus sp.
CAATCTTTCAATCTTAGTGATTATGAATTACTTCATAGCGCAAACGAACAAATGAATTCTCAAGTTGTTGACATTCAATTAAACGACAAGCACTTAGTAAACTTAGTTCATTTGTGGTTGTAATACTTTCTCCATCAATCAAGGTACTTGTATCCTTACCCCCTACAAGCAATGGTGCTACTACAACATCAATGTAGTCAAAACATTTTTCTCTTAGAAACAAGCCATTCATCTTTCCACCAGATTGAATCGTTAGTCGATTAACATGATAGACTGTTTTAAGTCGATGTAATATGTCCAATACATTAAATTCATCTTGTAGTTCTACCTTCACATTATCCAAACTCATTGAGATTGCAGGATGATTTTTATTAGTTGTAACAATAACCACTTGTTTTAACCATTTACTAAGATAACTAATTCCATCTTTTGTAAGATGTGGCTTATTATCAATTAAAACAAATGAGACAGGTGTCTTTTTAGGCTCATTGGTTTTCAAATTCATACCAACCTTTGCCATAACTCTTCCAGTATTTAATGACCATAAGTCTGTACATTGTTCTAAATCATAGTATTGTTGAATACCTTCTTTAACACCTTCAATCGTTCTCCAATCCTTATCTGAATCTAGCATGTCACTATTTCCACTTGTAATTTTTCCATCAATTGACATTAACATAAACAACGTTGTAATTGGTTTTTCCATTTCTTTTACCTCACTAAGTAAAGTTTATCAAGATAATTTCAAATTGCAATAATCGTTTAAATTATCACAATCAAAGAAAAAAATCATCCCGAAGGATGATTTTAAAGCTTAGCGAATAACATAATTGTCATTTTCAACATCGACAATAAATGTTTTGCCTTCTAGATTTTGTTCTTCAAGAATCTTTCTTGCAAGCAATGTTTCAATTGAACGTTGAATATGACGTTTCATTGGTCTAGCACCAAAAACAGGATCAACACCACATTCAATAATTTTTGCTTTACATGCTGTAGTAAATTCCACTTTGATATCACGATGTTCTAGACGCATTTCTAATTCATGTAAGAATTTATCTGCAATCTTTACAAGTGTGGTATCACTTAATGCATTAAATACTACAATTTCATCAATACGATTCACAAATTCTGGTTTAAAGTATTTTCCTACTTCTTGTAAGTAATGTGAGTTTCGCAATTCTTTGTCTTGTTCAAACGCATATTGTGCACCTAAGTTACTTGTCATGATAATTAATGTATTCTTAAAATCAACTGTCACTCCTTTAGAGTCAGTAATTCGACCATCATCAAGAATTTGTAATAAAACATTGAATACATCTGGATGTGCTTTTTCAACTTCATCTAATAATACAATTGAATAAGGTTTACGTCTTATCGCTTCTGTAAGTTGTCCTCCTTCTTCATAACCAACATATCCTGGAGGAGCACCAATTAGACGTGACACACTAAATTTTTCCATGTATTCACTCATATCAATACGAACGATTTTTGATTCATCATCAAATAATTGTTGAGCAAGTGCTTTGGCAACTTCTGTTTTTCCTACACCTGTTGGGCCAAGGAATAAGAATGAACCAATTGGTCGATTCTCATCTTGGATTTGAGCTTTGGAGCGAAGTATTGCTTCAGTGACTAATTTTAAAGCATCCTCTTGTCCCATAACACGGTTTCCTAGTATTTCCTCTAGGTGAAGAAGTTTTTGGCGTTCAGTAGCCATTAGTTTGCTTACTTCAATATGTGTCCATCTCGATACAATTTTCGCAATCATTTCTTCATCAACAATTTCTTTTAACATTCGGTTATTGTCAACAACAGAAGCTTGTTTAATTTTTTCTTCAAGTTCTGGAATTTCTGAATATCTTAATTTACCAGCAAGTTCTAGATGACCCTCATTTTCAGCATTCGCAAGTTCACGTTTCTTGCGTTCTAATTCTTCTTTGGCGTTTTTAGCATCATCTAAACGTTTCTTTTCATCTTTCCACTTTTCTTCAAGAATGCTAAATTCTTCTTTCACAGTTGAAAGTTCTTTTTTCAATTCTTCTAAACGTTGTTTAGATTTATCACTTTTTTCCTTTTTAAGTGTAGTCGCTTCAATTTCAAGTTGCATCTTACGACGATTAAGTTCATCTAATTCCGTTGGCATTGAATCAATTTCAACACGAATTGATGCACAAGCCTCATCGATTAGATCAATTGCTTTATCGGGTAAAAAACGATCTGTAATATAGCGATGTGACAATGTTGCTGCCGCAATAATTGCTTCATCTAAGATTTGTACCCCATGATGTGCTTCGAATCTTTCTTTTAATCCACGAAGAATAGAAACTGTATCTTCAACGGATGGTTCATCAACTTGAATTTTTTGGAAACGTCTTTCTAATGCTGCATCTTTTTCAATATATTGGCGATACTCATCATAAGTTGTTGCCCCAATACATTTCAACTCACCACGTGCCAACATTGGTTTCAATAAATTTGCCGCATCCATTGAACCTTCTGTTTTCCCAGCACCTACTAAGTTATGAATTTCATCAACGAATAAAATAATATTTCCATCTGCCTGTTTAACTTGTGTTAAAACTGCTTTTAATCTTTCTTCAAATTCTCCACGATACTTAGCACCAGCAATAAGTGCACCCATATCGAGTTCAATAACCTTCTTATCTTTCAAACCAAAAGGTACATCATTACTAGCAATACGATGGGCAAGACCCTCAACAATTGCTGTTTTACCAACACCTGGTTCTCCAATAAGAACTGGATTATTTTTTGTCTTTCTTGATAAAATTTGAATAATTCGACGTATTTCTTCATCACGTCCGATGACTGGATCAATCTTACCTGATTTAACATCTTCTACAAGATCTCTTCCATATTTTTCTAATGCATCTAGTTGGTTTTCCATATTCATTTCTGTCATCTTTGTCCCACCTCTTCTTTCTAGTTCTGCATTTTCAATTTGTTTTTCTGTTATATTTGTAACTCTTAAAATTTCTTTTGACACTTCAACATTCGTATTTAAACAACCAATGAGAAAGGCAACCGTACTCATATAACTTTCTTCATGTTTATTACTCCATGTCATAGCTTTTTGGTACGCATCATAAACATTCTTACTCATTCTTGGTTCTGGTTGAATATCAACACGTGGAAGTCTATCCATATATCGATTGATAATTGTAAGTAATGTTTCTTTTTGAATATTTAATCTCTTCCATAATCCATCTAACCCATCATCAACAACCAGTTCGTGAAGTACATGTTCAATACTTAACTCACTATTCTTTAATTCTTGGCTTAGCTGTACTGCTTGCGATAATATTCTTTGTAATCGTTCTGTCATTTTTTCAATATTCATAAAACCCTCCTTTAGCACTTATAGATACAGAGTGCTAATACAACTGTTTTAGAAAGGGGTCAATTGACCCCTATTTAAATGCCTTCTTAAACTTTTCAAAGACAGTTTCTTTGCCACTTTTCTTTTGTAAGTCTTGAAGCTTTTTATAAAGTTCTTTCTCTTCTTTCGACAACTTTTTATTTACTTCTACTTGGACTTCAACATATTGATCTCCTGTTGAACCTCCACGCATATCTTTAACACCTTTGTCTTTAAGACGGAATTTAGTTCCACCTTGTGTTCCAGCAGGAATTGTAAGTTCTACATCACCATATACTGTTGGTACATCTACTGTGCATCCAAGTGTTGCATCAACACTTGAAATAGGAACTGAAATAGAAATATTCTTTCCATCACGAACAAAGTAATCATGTTTCTTCACTAATACTTCAATGAATAGATCTCCATTAGGTCCACCATTTTCTCCACGTTCACCTTTACCTTGAACACGTAGTTGTTGACCTGATTGAATACCGGCAGGAATTTTCACATCAACGCTAACACGCTTATGTTCATATCCTTTACCACCACATTTACTACATTTACGTTTAATTGTTTTACCAGTTCCATTACAAGTTGGACATACTGATTGTGATTGGAAAACACCAAATGGTGTACGTTGTTGTGTAACTACTGTTCCACTACCACCACAAGTAGGACATACTGCAATATCTTCTTTGCTATGGGCACCTGTTCCTAGACACTCACTACAAACTTCATCAACACCTAGGTTAATTGTTTCTGTTTTACCAAAGATTGCGTCCATGAACTCAACCTTCATTTGCATGAAACGATCTTGTCCTTTACGTGGACCATTTCTTCTCGCTTGGCTTTGTCCACCAAAACCACCAAATCCTCCACCGAAGAAAGATCCGAATATATCTTCAAATCCTCCACCAGAGAATCCTCCAGCGCCACCAAATCCAGCAGCACCATCCATTCCCGCATGACCAAATTGATCATATGTTGATTTCTTTTGAGGATCACTTAACACTTCATATGCTTCATTGATCTCTTTGAACTTATCTTCTGCACCTGCATCTTTGTTCATATCGGGATGATATTTTTTAGCTAATGTACGATATGCTTTTTTTATTTCTGCATCACTAGCACCTTTTTGTAGTCCTAGGACTTCATAGTAATCTCTCTTATTTGCCATTTTTCATCCCTCCTCTTAGTTTAAATGATTAATGTATTGAGCCATTCCAGCTCCTCCTGTCACACGAATTCTTGGAAGTTTTAATTGATCCATACTTGGATTGATTTTTCCGAATTCAGTTGTAAATGCTAATTTAGTACCCGCGTCTTTCATAATTTGAATCGCATTGTCGTTAACGTCACCAAATGGATAACAGTATACAAATCCTGCATCTACATATTCATACGATTGGATTGTATCTTGGACTCCTTCGTCATGACTGACACACAATAGTCTACCACCATGACCCATACCAGAGCAACCACCTTGGTGCATTAAGAAGCTATGACTTTGAAGTTCTAGACCATCTTCACGCATTTCTACAAAATCATACGGCAAGATTGGATCTAACCATCCACCGATTAAGAAGAGTGTTGCATTAATACCATACTCTTTGAGAATCGGATAAGCATACTTATGGACAGAGGGATCCCCATCATCAATTGTAAGTGCATAACTTTTCACAGGAATTTGACCACGTTCTTCCATAAAATATTGAACTTCTCGCATCGTTAATGAAGTATATCCATTATCTACAAGATATTTGCATTGCTCATCAAATTCATTTACTTCCACAAAATTTACATCACCGCGTGTTTCACCATTAGCCTCACTATAGAAGAAATGATACATCATTACAGGAAGTGTTGTTGCAAGTTCTTGGGTTTCAATCGCTATTTCTTTTTCGCTTTGTACATCATCTTTAGAGATATAATAAATTCCATTTTGAATCAATACGCCATAACGTGAATCATCTTCACTTGGTTTTACATAAACTGTATATACATCACTACCTAAACGATTAAGTTGGTTCTTTCCATCGTCATTGGTTAATGTATAAGAATCTTTCGTTGTGATTTCCAAACCATATGGTACTAAATGTGTTTGATTTTTAAACCATCGATCAGCTGGTTGAACATCACTTTGTTTCACCAGCCATGAAGTTCCATTGATTAAAATTTTATCTTGAATTGCATCACTGTCTGCAATATCTAAATAAATTCCTTCTTCAACCGTTCCACCTTCAACAAGTTTTCCATCAACATAAACATAAAGTGGCGTTGGATTTGTTGTCTTTACTTTTATATTTCGATATTTATTTTCAACAGTTTGCGTATCATCTGTTTTCGTCTGATTTGGCTCATCATCTGTTTTTGATTTACACCCTGTTAAACTAATTAGGCAACAAAACCCTAGGATTACACCTAGGATTTTGTAATATTTAATTCTTTTCTTTGAAGTCAGCATCGACAACGTTGTCATCATTTGCAGCACCAGCCCCAGCATTATCTTGAGGGTTAGCGTTTGCTTGTTGTTGATACATTGCTTGAGCCATATCATTTGCAGCTTTTTCTAATTCTGACATCTTAGTTTTTAAAGTTTCGATATCATTATCATCAATTGCTTTTTGTAATTCATCGCGTAACTTCTTAACTTCTTCTTTTTGTTGCTCAGTTACATTTGCATTTTCAGTTTTTAAAGTTTCGTCAATTTGGTTAATGAATTGTTCAGCTTTATTTTTTGTTTCAATTTCATCTTTACGTTTTTCATCTTCTACTTTGTGTTCTTCAGCTTCCTTAACCATCTTTTCGATTTCAGCATCACTTAATCCGCTTGATCCAGAAATTGTAATAGATTGTTTTTGGTTGTTGCCTTTATCCAATGCAGATACATGTACGATACCATTAACGTCGATATCAAATGTAACTTCAATTTGAGGAATACCACGACGTGCTGGTGCAATTCCTGATAATTGGAAATTACCTAAAGTCTTATTGTCGTTAGCCATTGGACGTTCACCTTGTAATACGTGAATATCAACAGCTGGTTGATTATCTGCAGCAGTAGAGAATACTTGTGATTTAGAAGTAGGAATTGTTGTATTTCTTGGAATCAATACAGTCATAACCCCACCCATTGTTTCAATACCTAATGATAATGGTGTAACATCTAACAATAAGATATCTTTAACATCACCAGAGATAACTCCACCTTGGATAGCAGCTCCCATTGCAACTACTTCATCTGGGTTTACTGATTTATTTGGTTCTTTTCCTAATTCTTGACGAACGATTTCTTGAACAGCTGGAATACGAGTAGATCCACCAACTAATAATACTTGATGAATATCATTTTTTGTTAATCCAGCATCTTTTAATGCTTGACGTACTGGTCCAATTGTTCTTTCAACTAATGACTTTGTCATGTTGTCAAATTGAGCACGTGTTAATGTAGTTTCAAAGTGTAATGGTCCACTAGCTCCAGCACTAATAAATGGTAAGCTAATTTGCGTTTGAACCATACCTGATAAATCTTTCTTCGCTTTTTCAGCAGCTTCTTTTAAACGTTGAAGAGCCATACGATCTTGTTTTAAATCAATACCGTTTGCTTTCTTGAATTCTTCAACCATCCAGTCAACCACAACATTGTCGAAGTCATCTCCACCAAGTTTGTTGTCACCAGCAGTTGCTAATACTTCAAATGTACCATCTGCTAAGTCAAGGATTGAAACATCGAATGTTCCTCCTCCTAAGTCGAATACTAATACTTTTTGTTCTTGATTTGTTTTATCGATACCAAATGCTAATGCTGCTGCAGTTGGTTCATTAATAATACGTTCTACTTCAAGACCAGCAATTTTACCTGCATCTTTTGTAGCTTGACGTTGTGCATCATTGAAATAAGCAGGAACAGTAATAACTGCCTTATCTACTTTTTCGCCTAAATATGCTTCAGCATAACTCTTCATGTATTGAAGAATCATTGCACTGATTTCTTGTGGTGTATATTGTTTTCCTTCAAGTGTTACTTTTTCATCAGTACCCATTAAACGTTTGATAGAACTAATTGTATCTTTATTTGTTACAACTTGACGTTTTGCCGCATCACCAACAATTCTTTCTCCATTTTTGAAAGCTACTACTGATGGAGTAGTACGGTTTCCTTCTGGATTTGTAATAACTTTTGCTTCATTTCCTTCCATAACTGCAACGCAGCTATTTGTTGTACCTAAGTCGATTCCTATGATTTTTCCCATAAATTTTTCCTCCTAGTCGCTAACCTTTACCATGCTAGCACGCAATATGCGATCTTTTAATTTATATCCTTTTTGAAGTACTTCCACGACCATTCCTGGTTCTATACCTTCAACATGTTCTGCCATTAGAGCTTGATGGAAGTTGGCATCGAATGGTAACCCATTGGCTTCAATTTCTTCAACACCTTCTTTATGAAGTGCATCCAATAATTGATTGTATATCATCTCAACACCTTTACGATATCCTTCAGTTTCTTCTGTAGGTGGTGTTTGTAATGCTCTTTCTAAATTGTCTATTGCTGGTAATACATCCAACGCAAAACTTTGAATACGATATTTCTTTGCTTGTTCAAATTCACTTTGAAGACGTTTACGCATATTTTCTGTATCAGCATATGCTTTTGCGTAATCATTTTTAAGTTTATCAATTTCTTCTTTTAGTGAATCAATTAATTCCTTTTCATGAATCTCTGGTTTTTTATGCTTCATCTCTTTGTGTTTGTCATGTTCATCATGTGGATGTCCATGTTCACCATGCGGATGCTCATCATGTGGATGTGGTATATCGTGTTCCTCTTTTACCTCATCCTGATGCTTGTCACATGTACAAACCTCTTCTTCACATTCACAATTTTCTTTTTTCTTATCTTCCATGTTTTCCTCCACTTCCATAGATTTTTTCAATCGTGCTTGACACATATTCTAACAATGAAGTAACACGATCATAATCCATTCGTGATGGACCAACAATCATCAGTTGTCCTTCTTCATTATCACTCACTCTAAATTTACTTGTAACTACTGCAACATCATCTAGCCACATAAGTTCTGAGCCATCTTGTGTCTTAACAATAAGTTCTTGTGATTGCTTGCCTAATTGTCGCCACAATGTATTGTTTTCCATCATTGTCATCAATTGTTTTAATTTTTCAATATCAGAAAATTCTGGTTGATATAATAATTTATTTTGCCCTGAGAAATAAATATTCTCACTTGCAAACTTCATAAATGCTTTTACAAATGCTTGGAATAATATCTCATGACGTTTAACGTTTTCCGAAAGTATCGGACGTAAAGCTTGCATCTTATCAACTACATCTTGAATATAAGTACCTCTTAACCGATCATTTAAAATACTGCAACAATGTTCTATATCTTCTAAAGAAACATCATCTTGGAAATTAAATGTACGATTTTCAGTGTATCCACTATCTGTTATAAATACACATACAGCACTTCTTTCGTTGATTGGAAATATTTTAATATGTTCCAACCGCTGCATCGATGCATCTGGTCCTAGAACTCCTGAAGTAAGATTTGTCATTTGTGATAACATGTTACAACTTTGCTTAATTGCTTCATCTAAATTCAACTGACGATCACTAAACAATTCCTTAATCGCAACCTCCATCTTTTGATCCAATTTAACTTCAAGTAAATTTTCACAATAGAACTTATATCCTTGTGTACTTGGTATACGTCCACTTGATGTATGTGTTTTTTCTAAATAACCGAGTTCTTCAAGGAATTGCATATCATTTCGAATAGTTGCACTAGAATAAGGTAGTTCATACTTTTCCATTAAAGTCTTAGACCCCACTGGTTCAGCAGATTGAATAAATTCATCCACGATTGCCTTAAAGATATCAATTCGACGTTGTGTAAGCATGACTCCACCTCCTTTTATTAGCACTCTTTCTCAATGTCTGCTAATAGAATATCACAACATTTTAGCACTGTCAACAAAAGTGTGCTAAAATATTATGGCTTTTTTCACATAATTAAAAAAGCCTTTATAATAGGCTATTTTGAATATATTTTATCACTTGTTCCAAGGCCGAATATTATCTGTCCACCCTTTTTCCTGCCAATAAACTCTATCAGCTTCATTCCATCCTTTTCTTTGTACAATACGCATAACTGAGAAAAAAGCTTTTGTTTTGAGTGTTGGCTTTATTTTGCCATAATTTCTCTTGATTTCACTTGCTAGGTTGGTTGTTTTCTTATCTATTTTTCCCTTTATCTTTTCACTAATGCTGTCCCAAGATACCGCAAATACAGCGACTCCTAATTTATACGTTTTCGCAACTCCCCAAAAGAAAGTACTATCAGCCATATCTTTATTTGTACTTTTCATACCCGCTCCTGCTGCAGTTGAAATACAAACTGCTTGTTTCGAAAACATACGCTCATTTGGACGATGAACCATCCACTGATAACCATAATGATCCAATAAGACCTTCATAGCACCTGACGCATGATACACATAAACAGGACTAGCCAAAATAATGACATCTGCCTTATTGAGTGCTTCTGTTATGGGATTGAGTCTTTCTCTGTGTGGACATAATAATTCTGATTTTCCAAAACAAGTATTGCATCCTACACAAAAAGAATCAAAATCTCGTGGTAAAAAGAATTCTGTAATTTCACCTTCGAGTTTATCCGCTAACTGCTTTGCAATATGATACGTCGAACCTTTATGATTTTGTCCATGGATGATTGTAATCTGCATAATTAATTCCTCCCTATACTACTGTACTAAGTATATACTATTTTCATTTATACTTTTAAATTTCCTTAATTCCATTGCTTTATCTTATTTATTGCAAGTTTATGTTCCTTGTAAATTAAACCTTTAATGCTTGATATGCTTATTTATCATCACTATTTGTTAACAACTCGACTTGTTCTTTAATATTCATACACTTTCCTCTTTAAATTATTATATTACTTTACACAGTTACTATTGACAACTTTATGGAATGTGATATATTTGTATCATCAAGTGACAAATATATCACTATGGAGAAAATTATGAACAAGAAAAAAATGAAAAACCTTATATTAGGTGGATCCATTATTATTCTAATGTTACTCGCTTCTGTTGGGTATTCTGTGCTCTTCAACGACTCTCGTCTTGTTGAACCTACAAATTTATCAACATATTCTTTTATTATCCAAGATACACCCATGCTTGTATCTGGATTATTATTGTTTGGCTATGTTATTTACCTTGTAATCGAAATAACGAAAGTTGTGTTTAAACAAAAAACAATTGATACAAATCATACACGTTTTATTTCTTCAAAACTGGGATATCTTGGATTCTTTGGTTTCTTGGGCTTTTTAGGATTTTGGACCTTCTCCATTGATAAAACTATTTTCCCATTCTTCTTCTTTGTATTTTTTGGTTTCTTTAGTTTCTTTTATGAAGGTAAATTATCCAATGTCCTAAAAGATGAATTGTTCAAAGAGAATGAAACTAAAGCTACTATCCAATCCTATAAAACAGGTTTCACTTTAATGTTTATTATGATTTGGTTAATTGGTATGGGCTTATTTAAAAGAAATACTGAATGGGCAGCAATATTCATGATAATCACTGTTTCATGTATTTATGCCTTAATTCTATTCCTAAGTAAATACTTGCTTTATAAATATGAAACACAGGATTAAAACTTATGGAAAATGAATTCATTTGTAATCTAAAAACATATCGTACACTAGCTGGGTTAACTCAAGAACAACTAGCTGATTTAGTAGGAGTTCGTAGAGAAACGATTATGCGACTTGAAAAAGCACAGTATAACCCTTCACTAAAACTTGCGATAGATATTTCAAGAATTGTAAAAACACCAATAGAAGATATCTTCATATTTAGGTAAAAGGGAATCTCCACGATTCCCTTTTTAACTGTTTAACCTTTTCTCTATTAATTGAATTGTTTTCCCAAGTCCATCTTCTAAATTCATCTTGTTTGACAGTTCTAAAACATTACTCTTATAAAACTCATAATTATTATCCAATTCGCGAATTGTATTAATTAATACTTCTGTATTTAATTCACTTGCTTTTATAGGTTTAGTGCCTACATCCAAGCGATAGAGATGATTTGCGAAAGATAACTGATCAAGCACATGTGGAATTGGAATAGATGGTATACCATAATACATACTTGAAGCAGTTGTACCAAAACCACAATGATGAATAACTGCATAGCCTTGCTTAAATAACCAACTATGTGGAACCGAATCAATCGCCATCATTGTGTCTGGTAGACTTACTTGTTTCATCGTTTTATTAAATCCTTGAATGATTGCACACTTATTCATTTTATTGAATGCTTCCATGAAACAATTTAATTTATCGATCTCCTCGGTACTTTCAAAAGACATTGCCCCCAGTGATAAAATAATTGGTTTATCTCCCTGTGCTAAAAAGGCAGAAAGTTCTTGTGAAGGAATATAATTTTCTTCTTCTAAAAACCAATAACCCACTATCTTATTTTTATCAGCCCAATATGGATTAGCTGCTTGAACATATTTACTTATTGGAATTAAATTCAAAGTTTTAGACATCACTTGATCCATTGATTTTACTTTCTTAAGATGATACTTTTTCCTTATTTTATTATACGGCTTTGCCATAAAAGGATTAATTAAAGAGGCAACTAGTTTATCTGTAAATGTTTTCTCTTTCTTGTCTAGAGGTAACATCTCAGTTTGAAGTGTAACATTAACTGTTTTAATCCCTAATGCTTCAGCTTCTGCTGCACCCATTTGGCTATGTGAGACAATAATTAAGTCTTTGCCTTTACAATACTTGTAAATTTCATCCGTTGAATTTTGAATAAGCTTAAATACAAAGTTCATTGTTTTCAACATGCTCAACATTGGATTTTTGCTCTTACCTCGAATCTTTGCAGCTTCATCTTCAATACTAATGTCTGGCCCTATACTTACAAAGTTTACACCATGGCTTTCAACTAAGCTTTGCCAACATGGATGTGTACCCAAAACTACATCATATCCATGATTCATCAATTCTTTAGATAGCACCAAATATGGTTGTACATCACCACGAGTCCCCATTGAAAACATTGCAATTTTTTTCATACCCTCTCTCACAATTCTAGTAATAATCTTTACTATGATGTTGCTGTATTACTTTAGAACCTAGTAACGTTATTGCTTGTTTTGGACATTCATTTACGCATCGATAACAAAGTGTACATAAACCCTTTTGCGAAACTGTAGAATTTGTAAACATCAGATTTTTCATAGGACATAATTTTACACATTTACCACAACCAATGCATTGTTCTACATTTATTTTTAATTTCGATGAATATTTTTTAGTTTTATGTCCAAACCATAGACGTTGCCCAAACAATCCAATCAATTGATTGATTTTACTTAATCCTTCTTGTGTTGGTAATCCACCTTTTACTTTGTTTGCAGCGAAAGATATCTTTTCATTTGTTTTTGCTATGATTTGTTTATTTTCTTCATGTGATTTCTTTAACACTTTCTCATCACATATACTATCAGGCATCAACAAATGTAATCCTCCAATAATTTCTGGATTAACTTCCTTCAACACACGTGCCGCCAAACCAGACCCATCACCACTAAATAATCCCATCGTTGTCATAATGAATAGTGATTTTCCTTTAAACAACATTTTGTTCTCAACTAGAAAATCCTTCATAATTTTGGGTAGTGAGCTATAGAATATTGGATAGCCTAATACAATAAAATTATTCTCTTGTATTTCCTTTATACAATTTTTGTCTTCAATCGAAACACAAATTGCATTAGCGTCAATTTCTGATACGAATTTCTCAATACAAAATTTTGTATTCCCTGTGCCACTAAAGTAAATCCCTACAACTTTTCCCATCGTTTATTTCCGTTTACTTTCTATATCTTGAATAGTTTGTATCGCAAATTTTCCTTGAACAACTGCTACTGGAGTTCCTCCAGGTGTCATTTGCCACTGACTTGCAATAATCAAGTTTTTTATTGGTAAAACATTATTCATAATATTCATTTGTTTATTGTTTGGTGTCATTGCATATGCCATAAAGGATCCTTTGTATGCATTAACATAATTAACATATGTTTTTGGAGTTACCACATCTAACTCTTCCAAATCAGTTATTTGAGGAACTGTTTCAAGAACCATTTGCTTGAATTGTTCTACTATTTCTTGTTTGAATAATTTATATTCTTCTTCACTCATTTTTTCTACTTGCGTGAATTGTGTTTCATCCGTAATTACATTAACTTGAACCACTGTTTTACCATTTTGAATTAGCGTTGGTTCATATCCAAAGTGTTTGATTCCTAGGCTTGAATATTCTTTTCCTAATACTTTATAAGGTTTTACTTGAAAAAACGATGTTTGAGTCATTTCACTTAAATCTGCATTTGTTCTATAAACTGCAGTAATCAAACTACATGTAGGATTTTTTATTTTATCTTGATCACGTTTTATTATTTCATTAACCTCATATTTATTCTTTAAAAGATGACTTGTTAAATGATGAATATCTAAAGCACTAATAATATAATCCGCTTCATGAATTGTTCCATCGCTTAATTGTATTCCAGATACTAATTCATTTTTTACAAGTATTTCCTTAACATCACTATTTAAATATAAATTTCCACCCAGGCTTATATATTTTTTTTCTATTCTTTCAATTAGTGGTTTTGACCCTCCTTCTGGTACGCCACTATTTTTTATAGTTAGTCCACCCAATGTAATTATTAAAGATGATGCACTATAGTTATCTGGAATCGTTGCACTAGAGAAAAAATATTTTAATTCTTCACTCTCAAACTGTTCACTAAATTCCTTGATTGAAATCGCTCCATATTTATTCATCATCTTTATAAGTGGAAGCATTTTCATTCCATAACTTATACCTTCCATCATTGTCCATAAATGAAATGGTTTCTTTGAGGGTACTGAACCAAAATTCATACTTATTTTAATATATTTTATAAATTCTTTGATTATTTTTTTATCTTTTTGAGTAGCATATCGATTTAATTCTTCTGTCAATTTTTCAATGTCTGTCCACATGTTTATTTTATGTCCATTGATATTTACTTCATAAAAAGAGTCACCATCATATACTTTAACCGTATCATCTAAAGCTCCTATTTCGTGCCATATTTGATTAAGATCACCATGTTTAGACTCAGTTAACCAATGAATACATCCTTCAATATAACTTCCTTTACGCATCCATCCTGTACACAAACCACCTGTGTAATTATTTTTTTCATAAATCTCAACTTCATATCCAGCTTTTCTTGCATATATTCCAGCTGACAATCCAGCCAATCCTGCACCAATAATAATAACTTTCATTTCTTTTCCTCTTCATTTCTATAAATTAACATTAGTGCTTTAAATTGAGTTGTTAAGTGCTCTACAATTTCTTCTTCACTAATTTGAATGTGATTAACATTTAATGCACATGCAAGTCCATATGTATAAATTGACATTTCTGTATGGTAATTTTTCGCATCATTTATCGATAATTTATAGTTCTCTACTAAGATGGTTTGAATTTCTTTTTCATTTACATCTTCAAATAGGTTGCCTTTATTTTCTTGTGGTTGCATATAAAGATATTGAAATAGTCCTTTATGTTCTTTCGCAAATTTAATAAATCCTAATCCTACCGCCAAATAAGAAGCATAGCTTGTCTCATTGAGATAATAGTTTACACATCTTTTATAAGTAATCTCAGCTTCTTTTTTAAGTTCCTCTTTTAGATCATCCATACTCTTATACTCTGAATAAATAGGTTGTGTTGAACAGTTCAATTCACATGCCAAACTTCTTGCATTTAAGCCACTAATACCTTTAGTTTGTATGATACTCAAAGCACCTTTCAAAATTTTTTCGCGGTTAATTCTTTTTACCTTTGGCATAAATCCTCCTAAATATAACATTTGTTATATAACATATGTTATATTATAACTATTTCAGCAAAAATATCAATAAAAAAATCCTGTTATTTAATATTTAAACAACAGGACTTCATATTTATTTGTTTATTTACGTAATTCTTGCAAGACAAAATCACTAATTTCACTTGGTATAAACTTACTTATATCGCCACCGTTTATAGCTATTTCTTTAGCTACAGAACTACTTAAGAAAGAGTATTCCGGTCTTGCGACAAAGAAAATAGACTCAATTTCATCATTCAACATCATATTAGCTGTAGCTTGTTGAAGCTCATATTCATAATCTGCAACTGCTCTTATTCCTCTTATCAATGAAACTGCACCTAACTGTTTGGCAAAATCAACAGTTAACCCTTGCCCAATCACAACCTTAACATTTTTCAAATCCGCCACACATTTTTCAATCATTTCTTTGCGTTCTTCTTGTGAGAACGTTACTTTTTTCTTTGGATTAATCATAATTGTTACATATACTTCATCAAACATTTTACTTGCACGACGAATAATATCTAAATGACCATTTGTAATCGGGTCAAAACTTCCTGGATAACATGCAATACTCATACTGACTCCTCTTTTTCTTTAAAGATTACTATTTTAGTAATACCATAATTTAATTCTTTTTTCTTATTGAATGATTTAAATTCTTCCTTCACTTCTTCATCCTTCAGTGTTTCTGAGATAACAACTCCATCTTTATTCAGTAATTTATTTTCATCGATAAACGTAAGGATATCTGACACTGATATCTTTGAATACGGCGGGTCCAAATAGATTAAATCAAATTTTCTATTTTGTGATACACATTGTTGAAGAGCACGATTATAATCCATTTTAAGACATAATGTTCTTTCTTCTTCCTTCAATGCCTTAATATTTTCTTGAATAACCTTGATTGCATCATAATTACTATCTACAAATATTCCAAAATCCATTCCCCGTGATATACATTCTAGACCAATTGCTCCAGAACCTGAAAAAAGATCCAAAACAATACCCCCATCAAAATAAGGTCCAATTGAAGAAAATACACCTTCTCTTACTTTATCTAATGTTGGCCTTGTATTCTCTCCTGGAAGAGTTTTTAAAATACGTGAACGATGCTTTCCTGCAACAATTCTCATTCAATTGCACCTGTCCTAAATCCTGAAATAACGGCTTGTGAAACACCTATCGCAACCATGATAGCCATTGTACTTGATCCTCCATAGGAAATCATCAATAGTGGTACACCTGTTAATGGTATTAAACCAGTTACGCCACCTACATTCAATACAAAGTGAAATAAGAGATACATTGCCGTACCAATTAAAATAACTCTTCCTTTTTCACTCTTCATCTTGAATGCATATTTAAATAAATGATAAATAATAATACCATAAAACACAAATATAATTAGAAATCCCAAAAATCCTAATTCTTCCACAACAATTGCTAGGATAAAGTCAGTATTAGCCGCTGGGAAGTTAGTATACTTACGAACAGAATTTCCAAATCCTACCCCAAAAAAACCACCTGAAGCAAAGGAAACAAGTCCATTGACTAATTGATAACCCGTTCCATATTTATCTGAGAATGGGTTAATTGCTGAAGTAATTCGAGATTTTTGATATTCTTGTAATGGTAAATGTTGGATAAATTCAGCTCCAATTGGACTTAATAAAAAGACAACACCAACCACCGCTAAAATAATCAGCCAAAAAATTACTTTCTGCGATTTTACAAGTTGCGGGTGTTGCGGTATTAAAAAAATAACAAACGCAATCATCGCCATAATTGCTGCTGAACCAAAGTCTGATTGAAGAATCGCTACAATCAATACAAACATTCCTATAATAATTACAGGTGTTTTTATTAATTCCCAATCGGTTGGTTTCTTACTTTTTAAATCACATAGATATGCTGCCACAACCAACATGATTGAAATTTTTGCAAATTCTGAAGGTTGAATAGTTACTTCTCCACCTGGCATTGGAATACGAATCCAAGCTTTTGCTCCCCCTACTGAAGAGAAAGCAAGTGGAACAATTAAGAAAACAAACGTCGCAATGACAATTAAAGAAATATTATCTCTTAGTCGTTGAAACGTAAATATTTTTGCTACAATAAGCATTGCAATATATCCTACAACAGTAAATACAATCTGTTTAGCGACAACATTCACCAAATACATTGTATTTCCGGCAGCCAATCCCATAGAAGCGCTAGTTATCATAACTAACCCAAATAACACAAGGATAAGAGTTGAAAAGTGAATATATCGATCATATAGGTGTGGCATTCTTAACGCGCCAGATTTTTTTTTCTTTTCCACGATTTCACCTCTTAAAATATTTTATCATAAAAATAGTACACTTTTAGAACATTTATCTTTAAAAATCTCAAAAATTTGGTAAAATAGAATATGAGGTTTTAATATGGAAATAAATAATAATACAATCATTAAAGATAATGACCCCAAAATAAGAGATAAATCTTTTGTAGTTTCTCTACCCTTAATGCAAGAAGATAGAGAACTTATGGAAGATATGTTAAGATATGTTAAAGAATCTACTATTCCTGAGATAGCTGAGGCAAAGAATTTACGCCCTGCTGTTGGAATTTCAGCTATTCAAGTTGGTGTACCTAAACAATTAACTGCAATTGTGTGCACAGATATTGATAAAAATGGAAATGAAGTGCATTATGAATATGCATTAGTAAATCCTAAGATAATCTCTTACTCTGTCCAAAAAGCTTACCTTGAAGGTGGTGAAGGCTGCTTATCCGTTGAAAGTGTTCATGAAGGATTCGTACCTCGTCATGCAAGAGTTAAGGTTGAAGCTTACGATATGTTACAAAATAAAACTATTACAATACGTGCCCATGGTTATCTTGCAATTGTTTTGCAACATGAAATTGATCACTTCTCTGGTGTTCTATTTTACGATACGATAAACAAAGAAAACCCTTTTGAACCAATTCCTGGTGCACAAGTAATTTAAGAAATGAGGATAAAATGAAAGAAACAAATTCAAAATCGTCTAAATCACGAAAACAAAAACAAGTAATAGACGAACAACAAGTAGAAAATAAAATATATAATCCATCGACTGATACAGCAATCTATGCCTTAGGTGGTCTAGGTGAAATTGGTAAAAACATGTATTGTGTTGAACATGATAATGAAATTATTATTATTGATTCGGGGATTAGATTTCCTGAAGAAAATTTATTAGGTGTTGATTACGTTATACCAGATTATAGTTACATTGTTAAAAATCAAGCTAAAATTAAAGCATTAATTATTACCCATGGTCATGAAGATCATATTGGTGGTATACCTTTCTTGCTTCAAACATTACGTTTTGATAAAATCTATGCGCCTAAATTTGCGGCTGCATTAATTAATAAGAAATTAGAAGAAAGAAAACTTACAAAAGCTTGTAAGATTGTGGAAATTAATGATGAAACAAGAATATCCACAAAGAATTTTTCAGTTGGATTCTTTAATACTGTACACAGTATTCCAGATTCTCTAGGTGTTTTAGTAAATACACCTAATGGACGCATTGTTCATACTGGAGATTTCAAATTTGATTTAACACCCATCGGTTCTAATTCCGATTACCAAAAAATGGCTTATATCGGTCAAATTGGCGTTACGATTTTATTGAGTGATTCAACCAATTCTGGTGTATCTGGATTTTCTATATCAGAAAAGAAAGTAGCACAAGCAATTCTTGAACAAACTCGTAAAACACCTGGACGTTTACTTGTCTCTACATTCGCAAGTAATGTATTGCGTGTGGGACAAATTCTAGAGGCTGCTGTAGCGTGCGGAAGAAAAGTTGCAGTATTTGGTCGTTCAATGGAAAACGTTGTTGAAATTGGTCAAAAACTAGGCACAATCAAAATTGATAAGAGTCATTTTATTCAACCACACGAATTAAATACATTACCAGCTAATAAAATTTGTATCGTTTGTACAGGTTCCCAAGGTGAACCATTAGCTGCATTAAGTAGAATAGCAAATGGAACACACCGTTTTATCAAGATTATTCCTGGTGACACAGTTATCTTCTCAAGTAGTCCTATTCCAGGGAATACCACAAGTGTTGGTGCTGTCGTTAATCAGTTGACTAGAGTTGGAGCGAATGTTCTTGTGAACTCACCTCTTACTTCATTACATACAACAGGACATGCTTCACAAGAAGAACAAAAATTAATGCTTCAATTGATTAAACCTAAATACTTCATGCCAATCCATGGGGAATATAAGATGTTAGTTCAACATACAGATACCGCCGTAGAAACTGGTGTACCTAGAGAAAATTGTTTCATTTGCAGTAATGGCGATCGTGTCATTATGCGTAATGGAGAATGTTTCCAAAGTGATGAACGTATTCAAACAGATGATATCTATGTTGATGGAAATGACATTTCTGGATTATCAACATCTGTAATCAAGGATCGCCAATTACTTGCGGATAACGGTTTAGTTGCGGTAATTGTAACAATTGATTCTCGTTATAATAAAATCTTATGCCGTCCAAATATTGTCAGCCGTGGATTTGTATTTATTAAAGAAAGCCAAACATTATTAAAAGAAGCAGAATTAGTTGTCTACGATTCACTCAAAAAACGAATGGAGCAACGTACAACATTTGGCGAACTTAAAAATTGTATTCGTGGTTCATTAGAACCATTCTTATACAAGAAAACAAATCGTAATCCAATTGTAATTCCTGTTATCCTAAATCAAAAAGCAGCCATGCAAGCTATGCAAGCCGCTTCAAGAAAAAATAAATCAACAAAAACAAAGGAAGCTAGTGAAAACTAGTTTCTTTTTGGCTTATCCAAGCAGTACTTAAAATGAGATGAAACACCTATGAATGAATGTTAAAATAAACACACGAAAGGAAAATATATGGATTGGAATAATAAATTAACACTAATAGTTGACTATGTAGAAAATCACCTTCAACGTACCGAAGAAGAAATTGATACTGATGAAATTGCGAAAATCGCTGAATGTTCTTTTGATTTCTTTCAAAAAGTATTCTCATACATGAATAAAATCAGTTTCAGTGAATATGTTCGTGCCAGAAAGTTAACACTTGCTGGGTATGAGTTAAAAAGTTCACCTATTAAAATTATTGATTTAGCCTATAAATACGGTTACGATTCCCCTACTTCTTTTACAAAAGCATTCAGTAAATTTCATGGTGTATCACCAACTGAGGCTAGAGAAAATCAAACAAGCTTAGTTGTATATCCTAAAATGAAAATAAATGTCAACGAGAAGTATTCATGGAGTTTACAAACTAAACCTTCATTTCGACTTATTGGTAAGATGACCATTATATCATGTGAGAATAATCAACATTTTGAAAAAATTCCTGGATTTTGGAGTCAATGTTTTAGAGATGGAACTTTTTCAAAATTACTAAGTTTAAATGATGGGTCAATTAATGGTGTATTTGGTCTTACTGTTGATTTCGATTATGAAGAAAATTCACTAACTTATGCCATTATGACAAATTCTACAACATTGAATCTTGATTCATTCGAAGAATTAATCCTTCCTGAACATACTTGGGCAGTATTTGATTGTTATGGTGCTATTCCTAAGGCAATCCAAGATGGTTGGCGTTATTTAAATGAAGAGTGGATTATTCAATATCCCTTCAAACATGCGGAGAGTCCTGAATTAGAATGGTATGGCGAAGGAAATACATTTAGTGATTCTTATCATAGTCAAATCTGGATTCCAATCTTAAAAGATGAATAATGGAACATTTAGTATATTGCGATAACACTGGTAAAAAAGGCGAACGAGAGTTAGATCTAATTTTAGACAAGAAAAAAACAATGGTGATTCGAGGTGCTGCTGGCCGCAAGATTCCTCATAGCCGTGTCTATGAAAATGAAAAACTCTACTTCATTGAAAAAGGCACCAAACAAATATGCGCTAAAGCAACAGTGAGTAAAGTTGAGAATTATATTAAATTGAGCGATGATGAAATTAAATTATTATTAGAAAAAAATCAATCGCAATTACAATTGACAGAAAAGCAAAAAGAACGTTGGCACCGAAAATGTATTTGTCTTGTGACATTAAAGAATATTGAGGCAATTACACCACTACAATTTAGCCATCAATCAAATATGGATGATTGGTTGATTCTTAATAAAATAGAAGATGTAGTTGTTGGAACAAGTATAGATTACAATTACGATAATGCAAAATTTTAAAAATACAAAAATAAAAAACATCAAGAACCCTTGATGTTTTCATTTGCTTATTTTACTTCAATAACTTTCATCATATTTGCTGAACCTTCACCTGTAGGATAACCAGCAGTAATTATGATTAATTGTCCTGGTTTAATTCCATATGCTTTAGCAATTGTACATGCTAATTCATCATCATTTGTAAGTTCATTATGTACATCAGATAGAATTGGAGTAACTCCCCAATAGCTTTGAAGTTTTCTTTGTGTACTTTTTGTAAATGTAACTGCCAAGATAGGTACACATGGTCTAAATTTAGAAATACGACGAGCTGTAGTTCCACCTTGTGTAAAGGCAACAACGGCACCTACATTTTCAAGTGTTAATGTAGCATCTGATACAGCAATTCCAATCGCATCTTGTATTGTTTTCTTACTTGAAGTTTTAGATAAATCTAAACGTTCACGGTAAGGAATGATCTTTTCAACTGCTTCAGCAATTGTAGCCATCATTGTACATGCTTCAACTGGATATTCACCCGCAGCACTTTCAGCAGATAGCATAACTGCATCACTACCATCAAGTACAGCATTTGCTACGTCACTTGCCTCAGCACGTGTAGGACGTGGATTTGCAGTCATTGAATCTAACATATGAGTTGCAGTAATAACTGGCTTACCAATTCTGTTAGCCATTTTTATAATTTGTTTTTGGTAGATAGGAACGAATTGAGTTTGAACTTCGACACCTAAATCTCCACGAGCAACCATAACTCCATCAGCTACTTCAAGAATTGATTCAAGGTTATCAAATCCTTCTTGATTTTCAATTTTCGCAATGATGTTAATTGTTGGTTTACCCATTTCAATTAAGATTTTACGGATTGATTGAACATCTTCTGCACGACGTACAAATGAAGCTGCGATGAAGTCGTAGTCATTTTCACAACCAAAACGAATATCCGCATCATCTTTAGCTGAAATAAATGGCATTGATAATTTAACACCTGGTACATTACATCCCTTTTTAGTTTTGATAGGACCTGATACTTCAACACGACAAGTTAATTCTTCGCCATTGTTTTCAAGTACAGTTAATTTCATTTTACCATCATCAATTAAGATATAGTTTCCTTCTTTAACATCATCAAATAATTCAGGACATTGAATATGGAAACGCTCATGGGTACCCATTATTTCTTTCTTACATACTTTTACTACTTCACCTTTTGTATAATTTTCTATACCATTTTCGAATTCCCCTAAACGAATTTCAGGTCCTTTAGTATCAAGCATACACGCAAGATTGATTCCAATACGATCTGAAACTTCACGTACCATATCTAATCTACGTTTGTGTCCTTCATAAGTATCATGTGAAAAGTTGAAACGCACGATATTCATTCCACATTGTGCTAATTTTTCAACCATTTCTGGTGTTTCACTTGCTGGCCCGATTGTACAAACAATCTTTGTTTTTCTTCCGATCATATTCTTCCTCCTAAATTAAACGATCAAATAATCGATATAAATGTTTTCTTGATGCTTTTGGTCGTGTTAAGGCTTCATCAATTGGCACAGAGATAATCTTATTATCGATTATACCTACACAATGACCACCAATATCATTCATTAGTAAGTCAACTGCTTTTTCGCCCATTCTTGAAGCAAGGATACGATCCGTTGGAGTTGGGCTTCCACCTCTTTGTATATGTCCTAAGACAGTTGCTCTTCCAGAAAACCCAGTATTTTGGGAAATCTTACGAGCTAAACCATCTGCATCAGTAATTTTTTCTGAAATAATAACAATTGCATGATTTTTCTTTGCCGCTGTATCTAGGTAACGAATTTTTTCTAATACATCAATTTCATCATAGCCAGTTTCTGGTGTAATCACAACTTCTGCCCCACAAGAAATTGCCGTGTAGACAGCTAAATCACCGCAATGATTTCCCATTACTTCCACTACTGAACAACGATGATGCGAACTTGATGTATCACGTAGTTTATCAACCGCCTCTACACATGTGTGTAACGCTGTATCAAACCCAATTGTAAAGTCTGTACCGGGAATATCATTATCAATTGTTCCTGGTAACCCTATACAGTTAATTCCTAATTTAGTTAATGCTTGTGCACCACGGTAACTTCCGTCTCCCCCGATAACTACAATCGCATCAATGCCGTTTGCCTTTAATTGACTCACAGCCATGTTTTGTACTTCTATATCTTTAAATTCTGGTAAACGGGCAGAACCAATCTTAGTTCCTCCACGATCCAAAATATCAGATACACTACTCTTTGTAAAAGTTTCAAATGTTCCGTCAACTAAACCACGAAAGCCATCACGAATCCCGACAACTTCAATTCCATTCGCTAACGCAACACGAGTCACCGCACGAATTGCTGCATTCATACCTGGTGCATCGCCACCGGATGTCAAAATACCAATCTTACGTACCATAACTGCCTCCTTTATAGCCTCATATATTCTACCATTATTCATTACTAAATGGAATGGAATTTATTCATGATTTCGACGATTTTTGCCTGGAATTAAGAATTCCTTACTTAAGGTACGAATACGTTCTAAAATGCGAACCGCTTTCATTTCTTCTTGCTCATTTTGTTTTGTATTTCTAAAATGATTTTCTAAACTTTTAAAGTCCTCATTTGAAGTAAACCAAGTAATCTTTTTTTCTTCCATACGTTTATTTAAAATTGGGAATAATAAATCATCACGAACCCAAGGAGTCACACTCTCAGCACCGATATCATCAAATACTACAAAGTCTGCTCGTTTGATTTTTCCTATTTCCTTATTCATCGCATCCATATCATCAAAACTACCCTTCATGCGGCTAATCCATTCAGGCACATTGACAAATGCAACTGTCTTTGCTTTTCTAGCGAAAAAATTAGAAGCACATGCTGCGATATAAGTTTTACCAACCCCAACCCCACCATAAAGGTATAGACCTTGTTCTTTTGGATTTTTTAACCATTCAACTACTTTAAGCAACGCATCAAAATATTCTTTGCTTTCACCTCGTATTTGAATATCTTCAACTTTTATGGTATGAAAATTCTCAGCCAAATCACAAACAACATAACTCTTCATATGTGCACGCTCTTTGTTTTCTTTTAATTGATAACGACAAGGTCGTAAAACTGGGGTCAATAAACCATTCCACTCTAAATCAAGCCATTGACCACGCACTGGTTGAGCACATGAATTAAGTCCATGACATTCCTCACAAGTCATTTTCACTTCCAACCATTTATTAAATTTAATTGGATATTTTTCTACAAGCTCAACTGAACATTTATTTTCTCTCAAAAAATTCAAAATCTGATCATTCTTCTTCAATTGCTGAATTAATGGATTTGTTTGAAGTTCATTGTGTTTAGAAAACTGCGGAATCTCAAATTGTACTTGTTTCATGTTATTCCCCCAATCCTTTCAATTTCCTTGCGATTTCTTCTTCTTCCTCTTCACTTATGATATTTAAAGTTTCTTCTTTTTCTTTGGCTTTCATTTTCTCATAGTAATCAGGTAGAACATCTTTCTTTTTACTTGGTTGACTCTTAAATGCTGGTGTTTTCTTCGTTAATGCCATAGCTTGTTCTTTTGTTGTTACTTTTTCTCTTACCCATGTTGTCGCAATAACTTCTACAAAACGTTTCGTCAATCTGTTTTCATTGATATTTAGAACGTAATCAATCAATACATTTACAACTTCAGCAGGCAATTTCAAATCTAAATTCAAATATTCTAACAACTTACGATCAACCGATGCAACTGGTGCACCTTCTTGACGAAGTTGTAAGAAGGCAACTGGTGGTAATAAGTATGGATCTTTTGTCGTTGTAACTTCATCGGGATTTTGTGTAGAGCATATCTTTTTAAATCGCTCAACATCAAATGTATTGGTTGAATTATTTATACAACGTCCAATTAATACCCTAATTTTACTTACTGATAAACCATAAAGTGTTGCATACTCTCCGATAATTTGTAAATTCTCTTTTGTTCTTGTCTCTATTGGAAAAACAATAGAACTTGTTGTTGCGAATAATTCTTCATAATTGAAATTATTACGCTGATTATGTTGATCAGAGAAATTAAAATTAGGTTGTATCTTAGAAAACTGAACTTCATTTTCAGTATCCCATGTTGTTAATAGATTTTTATCAAACTGTTCTGATACATCGCTATATCCATGTTTATTCGTTTCTTGCTTCATAACTTTTGAACACGTTAATTCATATTGTTTTTGCCCAATAAGTTTACATAAATATCTTGAGTAAAAATCATGTTTCATGAATGCTTGAGCACTCAGTGGTGGATTCACAATATAAATATATGTATCTTTATCGTTATCTGTTTTCACAAAAGTTCTTATTAAGTAAAACTGTTCACATTTCTTTCTTGCTCTTTCAATTGTTGGTATATCCATATTCATGATGATACATAATCTTTGATGAGTTTCTAATGTTTTTTGATTACTACCCTCTGTACAACATGTTAGATAAAATACTAATGCTTCATGTCCTATAATTGGTTGATATAAGGAAATAAGTGAAGTCATTGAACTAACATTCAAATTTTCAACCGTTTCTATACGATATGTGTCTTTTGGTTTTAGTTGCATTTTAGTTCTCCTCCCTTTTTCTTATCCAATTATTGATTTGTTCTTCTAGTTCTATCACCGTATCATCATTATTAATAATTGTCATCGGTATAATAGAATTAATTGTTATTTTTTGATTTTCCAAACGTTTAACCGCATCTTCCCTATCCATATTACGATAGGTAACAAGTCGTTCAATCGCAACTTCATCCCTTGTTTTTACAATCATACATTCATCAAAATATTTATCCCACCCATTTTCAAAAAGTAATGGAACCTCTGCAAAAAAGATTGTTTTTTTTTCATTCTCCATTGCGTAAAGAAGTTGAGGTAATAAATAATGATAAATTAGTTTTTCGAGTTTCTTTTTCTTCTCGTCTTCACTGAAAATAA
>NZ_JAVXGL010000018.1:26662-33418 GCF_036657415.1 Anaerorhabdus sp.
ATTTCATTTCGATGAATACCATCTTCATGAACACATGTTGGAAATAAGTTAACTATTTCTTGATATGCTGGATGAGTATTTAAATACATCTTATGAACTTCTTCATCACAGTTAAAAACAGAAAATCCTAGCTTTTTAATAAGCTTACTACATTCTGACTTTCCTGATCCAATTGTTCCAGTGATAGCGACTTTTCTCATTTTACCTCTTTTGACAATGTGGACAATAATATGTCCCTCGTGTTGCAACTCTAATTTTTTTTATTTCATTATTACATCGTGGACATCGCTCATGTTCTTTCCCATGTACTTTCACTTCAAGTTGAAAGCGACCGGTTACACCTAGTGAAGAAGTATAGCTTCTAATTGTTGTTCCACCTAAAGATATCGCATGTTCAAGAATTGTCTTTGTTGCTTCAACAAGATCTTCTGCATTTTTCTTAGTCATTTTCTTACATGACTTTCTTGGATCAACACCAATCGCAAAACATATTTCATCAGCATAAATATTTCCAACACCAGCTACAAAACTTTGATCAAGAAGTGCACCTTTAATTGGACCACTTCTTTTCTTTAATTCACTATAACAATATTCTTTATTAAATTCTTCATCCCACGGTTCCGGTCCAAGACCTTTAAAGTGGACTAAATCATAATCTAGTGGGACAAGTTCCATTCTTCCAAATTTACGTGTATCATGATAGCGAAGTTGTTTCCCACTTCCTAACGTAAAGATAACATGCATATGTTTATTTGTATCTTTCATCTTTTCTTCATGAAAGAACTTTCCTTCCATACGTAAATGGGAAATCAGAATATAATCATCTAATACAAAAATTAAATATTTACCCCGGCGTTTAAACTCTCTAAAATGTTGTCCAATAATTCTTGTTTTGAATTCATCTAAATCAGATGCAATTATTCTATTCCACAATACTTCCACATCTGTTATTTCTTGATTTTTAATTTGATGTTCAAGTGTTCTAACTACTGTTTCTACTTCTGGTAATTCTGGCATTATTTCGCCTCATACCAAGTAGAACCAACTTTGCATTCCGCTTCTAATGGAACTTTTAATTCCATTGCATGTTCCATTCCATTTTGAATTAGTTCTTTCATGATTTCAATTTCATCTTGTGTAACATCAAATATCAATTCATCGTGTACTTGTAGAATCATTTTAGATTTTAGATTCTTTAGTTTAATTTCATTTTGAATATGAATCATAGCGATTTTAATTAAATCAGCTGCAGAACCTTGGATAGGTGCATTCATCGCAGCACGTTTTCCAAATTCCCTCACCATATGATTTTTATCGTGAATCTCTTTTATCTCACGCCGTCTATTCAATAATGTCGTAACATACCCTTTTTCTTTACATTGTTCAATAACACTATTCATGTAACCATGAATACCTGGATATTTTTCGAAATATGTATCAATAAAATGTTGAGCTTCTTTTCGACTTATTCCTAATTGTTGTGATAATCCAAAATCTGAAATACCATAAACAATTCCAAAATTAACTGCTTTAGCTTGTCTTCGCATATGTGAATCTACTTGATCCTTATCAACACCAAAGACATCCATTGCAGTTTTTGTATGGATATCAAGATTTGTATTGAATGCATCAATAAGACCTTTTTCATCTGCCATATGTGCCAACATTCTAAGTTCCACTTGAGAGTAATCTGATGCAATTAAAACATTATCTTTTGTGGGTATGAAAGCTTTACGCACAATTCGTGCTTGTTCATCACGCACGGAAATATTTTGTAGATTTGGATCACTACTTGATAATCTACCAGTCTGTGTAGCGCATTGATTATAAATAGTATGAATTCGGTGATCCGCTTGAATGTATTTTTTCAAACCCTCAGCATACGTACTATATATCTTTTGTACCTTTCGATATTCCATTAAGTCATCAATAATTGGATGTATACCTTGAAGTTTTTCTAATACTTCGATTGAAGTACTTCTTTTTTTATTCGCTGGCAATGCTAAATGATCAAATAATACTTCCGCAAGTTGTTTAGGTGAATTCAAATTGAATTCTTCTCCTGCATGTTCGTAAATCGTTTGTGTCAATCTTTCAATTTGACGATAAGTATCTTTTGAAATTTCATCTAGAACTACTTCATCAATAAGTATCCCTTCAACTTCCATCTCAAATAAAACTTTCGACAATGGCATTTCGATTTCATAGAATAATTCTTGCATCTCATATTCTTCAATTAACGGTTTACTACTGATATACATTTGCATAACATAATTCGCAAATTGACATGCATGCCTAATTTGTTGATTTCCATCTGGAAGTTTAGGTTTCATAAAAGTTCCATAAACATCTTCAGTAGTAAATTCTTCATTAAAATTATAGTTTGTTTTAATACGTTGCCAATTTGTCAAAGTGCTATCACACAAGAACACTGCAATCATCGTATCAAAATAAATTCCATTGATTTCTAATCCAATACGTTTCATGCAATGATACATTAGTTTAGAGTCAAACGTTATTTTTCGTTTCGCACTTTTTAGCCAATTCACAAAGTGTTCATCTTTACGCGCATCAGTTAAACTAATGTAGACACCATGTTCCTCTTTCATAACTACAAATCCTGCTACTTCCGCAAGATTAGGTTGATCACAATTTGTATCTAATATAAGTACAACATCATCCACTAAAAATTCTTGTGGTACTTCCTTTACTTCTTGTTGGTTAAATTCTTTTTTATCTTCTACAATGACTTCATCACTTGAATCGATTAGTGATTCAAATTTCTTAATCATACTATTCATTTCAACAGATTCAAAAAATTTCACAAGAGAAGCATAATCAGGCGTATATAAACAATCGTCAACAGTAATAGGTAATTCTACATCTGTTTTAATTGTCGCTAGTTGTTTACTTAATCTTGCTTGATTTTGAAACGTTTCAACACGTTCCTTCAATTTTCCTTTTAAGTCATCAATATGATTCAAAAGATTTTCTACTGTTTCATACTCTGATAAAAGTTTTAATGCTGTTTTTTCACCAACACCTGGAATTCCTGGAATATTATCCGATGCATCACCCATTAATCCTTTTAAATCAATAATTTGTTGTGGTGCAATTCCTAAAGATTCCTTTAAACTTTCTACTGTATTTTCTTCAATTTCAGTTATTCCTTTTTTCATCAACCAAACTGATGTTGTATCATCAATTAGTTGTAATAAGTCTCTATCACTTGAAAGAATATTAATATCCCAATCAGGATATTTCTTACTCATCGTTCCAATAATATCATCTGCTTCAATTGATGTTAATTCACAGCGTTTAACGTGATATGCATCCAAATAATCGCGAACTAATCCAAATTGCACTACTAATTCTTCTGGTGTTTCCTTACGACCACCTTTATAATCTTCAAATATATCATGACGGAAGGTATGCTTTCCTGAATCAAACGCAACTAAAACTGCTTCTGGTTGCACAAGTTCCAATGCTTTTTGAAACATGCTTGCAAATCCATAAACAGCATTTGTAGGTAATCCCGTTGAAGTTGTCATTGGTCTACCATAAATTGTTGCGTAAAATGCTCTAAATAGCATTGAATTTCCATCAACTAACAATAATTTTTTCATAAAAACCTCCAGTATTATTTTATCATGAAAGCACCTTTAAATATAGAAAAATGAGAATGAAAACATTCTCATTTTTAGTTAATTTAAATCATCATGTGCTTGATTCATTTGTTCTTCAGGTTGACCTTCAGTTGCAGTTATTTTTGATTGTACTGCCACTGGAATATCGGTTGCCATCGATTCAAGTGTTGCTAAGTTCTCATACATGATTGAAATGTAGTCTTTATTTTCTTCTTGTTGACTAGTAGTTAATGATGATAAATTACTCATTGTAACACGTTTAAGTCCTAAATCCTTTTCAAGAGTTTCAAGCATTTGAACCATGTCTTCAGGAAGATTTGGTTCATAAACAATGTATTGAACATTGTCTGCAATAATTCTATCTTTAATAATTTTCAATTGTTCATCAGTTGGTAATCCACCATATTTAGATAATACTATTGGATACACTTGAATACCATAAGCCTTTTGCCAATTACCAAAACTTGGTGTCATTGATACAAATTTGATTTCTTTGTTTTCATTAATTAATTTAGTCGCAAGTTTTTGATATTCTGCATCCAGTTGAACTAAATCTTTCTCTAATGCCTCTAAATTTTCTTTGAAGACACTACTATTTTCACTATATGTACTAGATAACCATTTTTCAATATCTTTTGCCATACTAAGCATCGCAATTGGATCCATCCATAAATATAAATCTTTTTCATATGAATCAACATTCGCAAACGGTTCACCTTTATAATAAGCTGATTCAATATAAGTAATTGAACCATCTACATTGATGGGTGTATACCGTTGGAACTTATAAATTGCATTTAGAACTGACAAGTCATTTGTTTTAACTTTAGAATCTTTTATTTCCTTTGAATTCACTGATAAGTAAGGTTCTAGTGAACCAATGTGGAATAAAGTTTGTGATAAATCCAAAATATCGAGATAGTTATCAACCAATGTAGCTCGTTGTACAATTTCATCATTTTGCACTGAAATCACTTGTAATTTATCACCGACCAAACGATTCGCTAAATAACCTACTGGATATACTGTATATGCAACTTGCATTTTTTTAACATCACAACCCGTTAAGGCTGTAAGCATCAACGCAAGGATTAAACTCAAGATCAATTTTTTCTTCATGTTCAACCTCTTTTCTTATACGATTATATCACAAAGTTTCCTTGGCTTCACCCTCGAATTTTTCACGATAGAATTCAATAATAACACGAATAATCATATAAACAGGAAGTGATATCATAACCCCAATTGAACCAAATAAAATTCCTCCTGCAAATATACTAAATAATGTCCATAAAGGTCGTATTCTACTATTTTTCATGTGTACAAATGGCTCAATTACATAAGCATCTATATTGGATAAAAGAACAATACCAATTAATAAACATACAATATTAAATGTCGGCAAAGATAGTGCCGTTAAAATACCAATAAGATTAGCCACCGTTCCTCCAAAGTAAGGTACAAGTAAACTAATTGAAGATAGCAAGGCTAAAACAAACCAATCTTTATGCCCAATCAAATAATAGAGAAGTCCATACTCAACAAATTTTATCATCATTAAAATTACTAATCCATGAAGATAAATCCCTATACGCTGATCAATCAGTTGAAATAATTTAGGTAAATCTGGATTGAATTTTTCACTCAAACGATTTATATAACTCGTAATTTGTTCATATTCCAATAAGAAATAAATAGAGATAATTACCGCAAATAATGCATTGGTCAAAAATCCAATAAAACTATTAAATATTTGAGGTAATATTGCACTTAAATTTGGTAGCCAATTTTTTGATTCATTTAATAAAACATTGAACTGCTTAAATACCTCTTGAACAAGTGTATTCGTATTATTCATGCTATTCTCTTTGTAGATTTCAAATAACTTGTTAACTGCCTGAATCAAACTATTGATAAACGATACCATTTGAGTGTAAATCATCGGACTTACAGTAAACACTAATAAAGTTAAACATATTAACAATAAGAAAAAAATCAATGGTACAACAATTTTCTTGGTAATTCCTTTTTTATCCAAATATCGCACTATTGGATATAATACATAAGCAATGACAAATCCAATAATAAACGGTAACGTGATTTTAAATATTGTTTTAATTACCGTCATCCATACATGTGATGTTAATGATAATAAATAAATTATGCCTAAAATTCCTAACAATTTTAATATTCGATTTAAAGTAATACTTTCTTCTATCTTCTCTTTAAATTTTACTGTCCATTTCATATTCATATCCCCCATTAATAATAACACGCATTTAAAGTCAAAGTAAATTTACATTTTACATTAAACCCTTTGATTTAAAGCTAAAATAACTATGGTTAGAGACAATTAAATGATCTAATACTTCAATGCCAATAACTTCACCGCACTCGACTAATTTTTGTGTTATTTCTATATCTGCTTGGGATGGAACTAAGTTCGTTGATGGATGATTGTGAACCAAGATAATTCTGCTTGATGATTTCAAATACGCTTCTCTAAAAACCTCTCTTGGATGAACTATACTACTGTCTACTGTCCCTTTAAACAATATATCAAAACCAATAACATAGTTTTTAACATTTAAGTAAACTACTAAAAAATTCTCCTGTAATTCATTTCCTAATTCTAATTTAAGCCATTGAATTAATGCATTGGGATTATCCATCACATCATGATTTGTTGTCTCACAAAAAGTCATTCGCTTTGCTAGTTCGAAACACGCTAATAATTCTAGCGCCTTCGCCTTTTTGATTCCTTTTATTTCAAATAATTCATGCATACTCAATCGCGATAAATAAGTTAATCCGTTTGATTTCTTTAATACATTTTCCGCTAGTTCCAAACTTGATGTCCCTTCAAATCCCGAACGAATAAGTATTGCTAAAAGTTCAACATTTGATAAAGATTTGATTCCATATTTCTCTGCTTTTTCTCGTGGTCTTTCCTCACGAGGTATTTCTTTTACAAGTCCCATTGATATCACCTCAATTTATTTTTAACAAAATAGTTGGAATTCCTAATATTTTATTAAAAAATACAAATGATTTAATTGATTATACAATTACATTTTAGCTATTTGTGATACACTTAAACTATAAAGTG
>NZ_JAVXGL010000019.1:0-32736 GCF_036657415.1 Anaerorhabdus sp.
GTTATCATAGTTTTGTTTAGCACTTTGATAAGTGGTATATTCTGTGGTACTGGTGTCATCGGAACAATCAGATAAATGACCAGATGCAAGACAAGAGGATTCAGCAGAATTGAGTTGTAACCCCATGCTTTGCAAAGTTGAATCAGCACTGTTGAATAATGATTGTTGTGTGTTTACTGAGCTTTCAGCTACCTGAAAGGCTGATAAGGCATTTTGGTATATAGAGTTTAATGAACTTACTAAATCACGTTGTGTGCTAAAACTCGTCCATGCAGTTTCTTTTGCGTTTACAGCGTTATCATAATTAGTTTGTAGTGTTTCTTTGGAGGTTGATTGTGTTTCTTTTGCCTTCTCAATCTTCTTTTCAATTTCAGACGTATCTAACTTACAAATGATGTCGCCTTCTTCAACAGTATCACCTACTTGAACATAAATTTCTTTTACAGCATACTCAAGATTAGTAGAGACAGAGCTTGTATCTTGACTTTCAATATTGCCAGTTGCACTTACAGTTTCATCTAAACTGGATTTGGAAAGAGTAATGGTCCGCACATATCCTTCAGCATTAGTTGTAATAACTTGTTTAGCATTGAGTTTATTTATGACTAAGAATCCGAGAGTCATTAAGCATATAACACAAACAAAGATCATCACGATTTTTATTTTTCTTGGTAAATGGGTAAGTACATTTATTTTGTTTTTTTTCATATTTATCTCCTCATAATACTAGAGATACTCTACTAGAGTCATTTGAATGAAATGTGTTTTTAAATTGAACTTTTTCTGAACATGTGAAGATAATGGATTTTTTGTGGTAAATAACGGTATAAAAAAACTTCAGAGAAATCTGAAGTTAATTATTGCGATCATAGATAATTTTCATTCCTTTAAATGCTAAATCTGGATCATAAACATCAATACAATCAGTTTCATTATAAATAATTCTACCAAGTCCTCCTGTAGCGATGACTTTTACATTTTTTGTGTTTAACTCTTTTAGAATCGCTTTAATAAGATATTCCACTTGTCCAATATAACCATTTACAATACCGGATTGCATTCCATTCACAGTATTTTTCGCAAGAACCTTCTCAGGTTTTTTAATTTCTATTTCAGGAAGCTTTGCAGTTTGATTCCATAGAGCTTGGGCTGATATTTCTATACCAGGAGCAATAACAGTGTATTCAAAGACACCTTTGTCTGAAACATAGTCAAATGTAGTTGCAGTACCAAAATCGATAATAAGACATGCTTGATGATATGTATAATAGGCTGCTGCAACATTGACAATACGATCGGCACCGACCTCTTTTGGATTATCTGATTGGATTTGTATGCCTGTTTTGATACCAGGACCAATGATAATAGGTGTTTTATTTAGGTATTTGATTGAACAGTTATTGAGTGCATGCATAACTTTAGGTACAACACTTGAAATGATTACATCATTAATTTGCTCAGGCTCAATATTATACTTAGTCAAAAGAGTTTGAAGACAAATTCCAAACTCATCAGAAGTTCGTGGGGTCTTTGTCGTTAATCGAAAATTACCAATTAAATTATCACCATCAAATACTCCCATTGTAATATTTGTATTTCCTACATCAATTGTTAGTAACATAACTTTCTCCTTTGAAACATTCTTCCAGAATAATACGTGCACATTCTTCTTTTGACATTAAATCAACTTCCTTGATACTATCTTTTCTAATAATTGTAATTTTATTTGTATCTGTTTTAAATCCAGCACCTTCAGTATTTATACTATTTGCGATTACTAAATCGCAATTTTTCTTAATACATTTATTTCTAGCATTTTCAATCAAGTTTTCAGTCTCCATTGCGAATCCGCAAAGAATTTGATTTTCTTTTTTATGTTGACCTAAGTAAGCAAGAATGTCATCTGTTCTTTCGAGTACTAATGTTAAATCATTTTCTTGTTTCTTAACTTTTTGAGTTGCTGGATCTTTAATTGTATAGTCTGCAACTGCAGCAGCTTTAATTATGCAATCAAATTGATCAGCGCGTTTAGTTACTTCATTGAACATGTCTTTAGCACTCTTGACATGAATTGTATTTATCCAAGGTAAATCACTTAAAGAAGTAGGCCCCTCGATAAGAGTTACTTCAGCACCGAGATTACGTGCTATTTTTGCAAGTGCATGTCCCATTTTTCCACTAGAATGATTTGTAATGAAACGTACAGGATCAATTGCTTCTTGGGTAGGGCCAGCAGTTATACAAATTCTTTTCCCTTTTAATAAAGGTTTTTCAAGAGATTTCTCAATTGCCTGTTCGATAAGATCAATATCTGCTAGTTTTCCCTTGCCAATATCACCACAAGCTAAATATCCATCATCAGAATCGATAATTTCATATCCAAGTTCCTTGCATTTCATGATATTCTCTTGGGTAATTTGATTATTAAGCATTCCTGTATTCATTGCCGGGCAAATAATTTTTTTGCATGAACAAGCAAGAAATGTTGTAGTAAGCATATCATCGGCTAATCCATGAACTATTTTTGCAATTACATTTGCAGTAGCAGGAACAATTACAAAGCAATCTGCTTTTTTTGCTAATGAAATATGTTGCGTACTATATTCAAAGTTACGATCAAATGTATCAATACTTACTCGATTACCACTCAAAGACTCAAATGTTAAAGGAGCAATAAATTCAGTAGCATTTTTAGTCATTATGACATGAATATCATAATCTTTTTTCTTTAAGTTACTTACTAATTGGCAAGTTTTAAAAGCAGCAATACCACCAGTAACTCCTATAACAATACATTTTTTCATTTTATATTCCTCTCTACAATAGGCTTTAATGCTTTCGCTAATACGGTAACAATAATTGCTGCAACTATCATTTCAGCAATACCATTTGTTGTGATAACAATCATCAACAAGTTAGTAAGCTGTGATAATGCAACGCCTTTTGCGGCTGCATAAGGTTGTCCAAAAAATAAAGCAATGGCACCTAATACTAAGCAGGTATGAATCATTGAATTTACAAGTGCAGTAGTTGCAAATGCAAATGTGGGCTTCCATTTAAAGCGAAATAAAAACTGATACAACCATCCGCTAAAGAATCCAAGAAAGATTCTAGGTGCAAAAACTACAATTAAACTTGCAAAGTTACCACTTGTTCCACCAATTGTTACAAAAGGTGAAAATACAAATGATGTTAGTGTCGGTTGGAATGTATTAATCATTAAGCTTAAGAGCCCAAATACAAAACCTACGATACTTCCATACTTTGGTCCAAGTAAAATACCTGCAAGAATTACAGGAATGTGTAGCGTTGTTGCGCGAACGACACCAAGCGGGATAAACCCAAGGGGTGTAAGCATCAGTACAATTTCAATTGCGATAAAAAAAGCTAAATACGTAAATAATTTTAATTGTTTCGATTTCATAATTTCCTCCTGTCGCTTCCATTATGGAATGCAATGAATGATAAAATCACAATTTTGCCTATTGCTGAATAAAAGTCAATTTGATCTCTTTTCATAAGCATAGATATTATAACGCTTATTTTTTGAATTGTCAGTATCTTTGAATTATAATAATCATACAGGAGGTATTTATGAAATATTTAGTAGTTTCCGATATTCATGGCTCTAAACCAGCTGCTGAAAAAATTGTTGAATTAATGAGTAATAATCAATTTGATGCTTGTTTGTGTTTAGGTGATATTTTGTATCATGGGCCTCGTAATCCTTTGCCAGTAGGACATGAACCCAAAGTAGTTGCTGAATTAATGAATGAGAAGAATAAAAAAATTATTGCAGTACGTGGTAATTGTGATAGTGAAGTAGATCAAATGGTTTTAAAATTTCCAATAATGTCGAATGAAAATCAATTGATGTTAGGTAATCGTAGATTATTTATGACACATGGACATTTAAATATGATTGATGATTTATCATTTTTGAATCAAGGTGATTTATTCTTGTTTGGACATACGCATATTCCGATGGCAAATTATGATAATCAACTTTATTTGTTGAATCCAGGTTCAATGTCATTACCTAAAGAAAATTATCCTAGAAGTTATGGAGTATTAGATGAAGAAGGATTTAAAGTATTTTCATTTGATGGAGATCTTATCAAAGAAATAACATTTTAAAAAAAGTGCTACGATAAGTAGCACTTTCATATTTTAGAACGTTCTAAACGAGCATTTATTTCGGTTAAAATTTCTCCGTTTTCGATATAAACTCGAGTAAGTCTTTCGCTAAGATTTGTAAGTATTTCATAAGGGATTGTTTCTAAGTCACGGGCAACTTCTTGCACAGGCATATGACTACCAAATAATTCTACATGAGTACCAACGGGCTTGAATTCTTTTAATCGAATCATGCATTGGTCCATACAAACTCTTCCAACAATAGGTGCAAAATCACCATCTACATAAACATTACGACCTTGATTTTTTCTTAGCCATCCATCCGCATAGCCAATAGGCAATGTTGCTATAATCTCTTTTGAAGATGTTGTATATGTAGCACCATAACTTATTGTTTCACCTGCATCGACTTCTTTAATACATGCAATTGTTGAATATAGAGAAAATACGGGTTTTAAATCATTCATATAAGTACTGATACCATACATTGAAATTCCAAGACGACCATAATTTGTAAGATTATCTTGAAAAGACACAAGAGCATCGGAATTATCACAATGGATGTATTTAAATTGATGCGGTAAATTCAAAACAATGGTTTTGAATTTTTCGTATTGTTTCTTCGTCATTTCTTGATTTGCGACATCAGAACAGGCAAAGTGTGTAAATATACCACACGCATCAATGTTATTCATTTGACATAAATTTATCGCTTCAAGGCATTCCTCAAGTGTTTTCATACCAATACGATTCATACCTGTATCAACTTTTAAATGAAGCTCTAAACCGCTTGTATCTTGTCTACAGACGTCTTTAAGCCAATCAAGAGATACAACTGTACAAGAAATTTTATTTTCTATGCATATTTTAATATCGGTTGGATTTACATAACCAAGGATAAGAATTTTTTCACGGCATCCTTCGTTTCTCAAAACGATGGCCTCATCTAAACTTGATACTGCAAAAAAATTAATTCCGCAGGCTAGGGCAGTTTGGATAATATGTTGGTCACCACTACCGTAACCATTTGCTTTTATAACACAGATTAAGTCTTTATTTGATTTTTCCTTTATTTTATTAAAGTTGAACTTAAGTGCATCAAGATTAATTTCAACCCAACTCTCTCTATACATTTTTATATCTCCCTTTTATACGATTTATACAATTCTAGAACTAATATAGGCTGCATAAACTCCTCCTACACGGAAAAGTAATGCAAGCAATGAATTAATATTAACACTTAATAAGCGAGATAGCACGAATTGAAAAACCATGCCAAAATATTCTAGATTAAAAAAGATATTGAATCCACCAAGAGCTATCATATCTGCAAGTAGAAAACAAACTACTGCACAAACAGCACCAAGGATTGAAAATTTAACTTGAACCCCACGGCCATAAGTTCGTATTGCCCAACCAATTCCATAACCAATTAATAAGAATACTACTGAAAATTCGAAATGTAACATATCAGCAAGTATACCGTAGCCAAGTCCTAAAACGATAGTTGCTACTATTCCTGCAATTACAGCTTTTTGAAATCTTTGATTTCTTGATAATGCTTCTGTATTAAAAACTTTAAACATAAAATTTTCCTCTCTTTATATTGAAATAATAACTAAAAAATAGCATTACTTCATTCAACAGTCAAAGTATAACAAAAAATTAAAAAAATTTCCATTAATGTGTTGACGGGTATAAAATCCTATGGTATATTAAGTAAGCACTAAAAATTGTTCTGGAGGTTTAGCTCAGTTGGGAGAGCATCTGCCTTACAAGCAGAGGGTCGGCGGTTCGAGCCCGTCAACCTCCACCATTTTTTATGAAAAAAACAAGTTTGAATAGAGGAAAAAAGTAACCGCTCCTCAACAACTAATGCCGACTTAGCTCAATTGGCAGAGCAATTGATTTGTAATCAATAGGTTGTAGGTTCGATTCCTATAGTCGGCACCATTTATTTGGACTTGGAGAGGTAGCGAAGTGGCTAAACGCGGTTGACTGTAACTCAATTCTCTTAGAGTTCGGCAGTTCGAATCTGCCCCTCTCCACCATTTTCTACTCATGACTATATTGGGCAGAAAAATAAACGGTATGCAGCATTAAATTGGGGCATAGCCAAGCGGTAAGGCATCAGACTTTGACTCTGACATTTCCCTGGTTCGATCCCAGGTGCCCCAGCCAATTATTTATTATACTTGTCCCGGTAGCTCAGGCGGTAGAGCAACTGACTTTTAATCAGTGGGTCGGAGGTTCGATTCCTCTCCGGGACACCATTCTTTAAATCAAATATGCGGATGTAGTTCAATGGTAGAACTTCAGCCTTCCAAGCTGACTACGTGGGTTCGATTCCCATCATCCGCTCCAAATTAAGTATATTAAAAGCCTTTGTTTAAAGGCTTTTTTGTTGCTTTGATATCTTGTGCACGAAATGGATGGTGTTTAGGATAGATGCCTTTTATCAAGAGCATCTTTTTTTCGTTCTTTAGAAGATCTTGCATAACTAACTGACATGGAATACGATGCATGACCCATAAGTTCTTGAATAGTTCTGCCATCAACATTATTTGTGATTAAATCAGTACCGAATAGATGTCGTAATTGGTAAAAAGTTGAATTATTCAAAATCAAGAATTCAACAGTTAATTGATGAAATAATTGTAAAGACTGGACATATCCAGTGAAAATTTGATGTATAATGCACCTAGAACCACCCACTATATTAAAAACTAGCAGCACTTGTGATAGTTGTTGCTTTTTAGTATAATATAAATGACTAGATTAGGGATGGAAGAGATATTATGATGGATAAATTTGGGAATAAAACATTACAATTACTTGCAGAGAACAAGGAAATATTTGATACAAAAGATGAAATCAATGTCGGGTTCGAAAATACGTTGAGTGAATTATTTAGAAATCCTGTTTTCCTTGGATTCTTATACACTTGGTCTGTTTTTGAAGAAAAAGTTACAGATAGAATATTTACAGTGAGAAAAGCTGAAGTTAAAATAACAAGTATTGATAACTTTGCAAATAAACTGGATTTTAATCAAGAACTAAATCACTTTGTGTCTAGATATCAATCGCATAAAAGCTTAGTATATTCATTATTTAATAGTAATGAATCTGAAAGTGAAGTTTTTTTAGAGAAAATAGAAAAGAAAGACAAAAATATTTATGATAATCTTTCCCTAATGTTAACAATAGTATTTAGATATAGAAATAATATGTTTCATGGTAATAAAAGTGTTAATGAATGGAATTTATATACTAAAGAGTTTTATATGTGTATAAGTTTCATGATAAAAGTATTAAATATTGTAATTGCAGAGAAAGCAGTTAAACAACCATAATCGGTTGTTTTTTTATACAAGAAAAGAGGTGCACTTCATGTTGAACCTCTTTTACCCTTTATGAAATCTTGAGTTGCAATATTTACAGCCATCAAACTTCAAAGTTGGATTTAGTCTTTTAGCTTGATTTATAGCTTCTTTGCATGTGTAAAAATATCCGATTGGTTCTTGATTTCTAATATATGGACTGTGTAGACAACCTTTAGTATGAATTTCATGAAGACCATTTCTATCGGCATTTTTGTTATAATAGAAAAAAAATTTCAAATGATTATTCACCTCCTTATGGCGGCATAGTAACACAAATTACTTATTCGTCAAGAAAAGAATCACTGTAACAATTTACATTTTGGCTTCAGCTAATGATAATATGGTACTATCAAAATCATCCTATTCTCCTTTATGTGTATATGAATACATGTTTTAAACAACTGATAGTCCAAAATATAAAAATTAGGAGGTAACTACCTATCGCCTTGTGTTACTTTCGCTTACTTTAAATTACAATAAACTACTTTGTTTCGTGTGGAACATTGGGTATAATTGTAGCAAGAGGTGCTTATTATGAAAACATTAAAATGGAGTGTAGAAGCAGCAAGAGAATCAATAAAATATTGGCAAGAATACTTAGAAATTGCTGATAATATGGATTTTAATAAGGATGAAAATATTGATATCTTATGTTATAAAGCTTACTTAATTTCTAAAAATTTGCAAGAAGCTACAAAATTGATTAGAAGTTTAGGGATTAAGATATATGATAGCCAAGTGTCAGATACTATTAAATACGATGATATTGATGATATAACACTTATGAAGTTTGCAAGAGATAAATTGAGTTTTAATAGAAGTGCAGGAAAACGTGCTTTTGGTAATAAATAATGGATTGGATAAATATTGCAAATCTAACTATCAATACTTTATTATGGATTACAACTATAATTCTTGGAGTATTTGTTTATACACAAACTAATAGAAATACTAATAAACAAATTGAAACAGATAAAAAGATAGCTGACATGCAGAAAGAAATGCATGATAAAGACTTAAAGGCAAACATGCTTGAAAAAAGAATGGAGTGCTATGAATATGTACATAGAACAATGAGATTTGGTAGAATTATTTCAGATGCATCACCAGTCTGGACTATTGACAATACAAGCTTTTATGAGTTTATAAATAAAGTTAGTTTTACATTTGATGATATTCTTGATTTCGATTTATATGAAGGAAAAATTAATGGTATTTATAGTAGAAGTATTAGCCAATTAATAAGTGAGTTAAAGACAGAATTTCTAAATATTTCTGACCAAATTGCTAGATTTAAAGCAGAGTATAATTTCTCTGAAATTGATAATAAAAATGATGATGACTTCTTGAATCGACTTAGAATTAATACAATAAGAAATTCAAATAGAATAGTAGATTTAAGTTATAAAGCATTGAGTAATATGAGTAATGAATTAAAAGTGAACTAAATATATATTATTAAAAAATTATATATAGATATAATAAATTAATATAACTATAATAAATAGCTTAATAAGCGTTTCTGTAAAAGAAGCGTTTTTTAAATTTTATAGAAAGAGGTAATGGAATTATGAAACCATTGGAGCAAATTACAGATGATTTAAAAGCGAATGTGAAGTACGCAGAACACCAAGATGAATATCTAACATTACCAGTGCATAAGTATCCTAATGGAATGCTGGCGATTGCATTAGAACTTAGTGATGAAGAGATTGAAGAAATCGGTAAGACAAAGAAGCTATATATGAGCGTGCATACATTCAATCAGCCATTATAACCGTTCTTTGTATCTGGTAATGAGGAAACATTCAATAAACATCTAGAAATCTATTCAGATTCTTAACAAAACGATGAATGTATTAACTTATTTACTATAAAATTCCAAAATAGTTGATATAATACTTTCAATGGAGAATGAAATATGACAACAGAAGCTTATCAAAAATTGGATATTATCTTTACTGCAATTAATATATGTGTAACAACAATTCTTACTTTAGTAATTATTATTCAAGCTTTTTGGATAAACCATAAACAAAAGAAATTTGAAATAGAGATGCAAAGTAATGATTTGAAAATGCGTACTTACGAAGATAAAAGGCAGTTGTATCATTTTGCAAGCAGAATGGTATCATTGGCTACATTTATATCGGTATGTAGACCTTCTGATGATACAGAAGAAGGAATCGCGGTTTATTATTATGACTTTTTCAAAGCTAATATTGTAAGGTATGGGCTAAAATTAGAAGAGATTATGATGTTTCGAGATATTTCTCAATTGGTTTTAGAAGAAGAGGTATTAATCGCATTTGATATGCTTTGTCAAAATATGAAAAGTATAGAAATTTATGTGCAAGAATTTTATGCAGATGAAGAAATCCGAAATTATAAAGAAGCTATAGAAAATGTAAAGAGTATTATTAGGTGTTGTGAAGAGGTTAGACGTTTGAATATAGTGGATTCCTTAAGAGAAAGAATAAGAGTAGATGTGTAGCGTTACCTATTAGGTTTCGCTTTTTTTATGAAAGAGAGGTGGCGATATGACTTGAAGAAAGACAACAAGGAAATTGAAATCATAGCACGAGAGCTATTCAAGAATGGTATGAAATACAAAGATATTGCTTCTCAAGTAGGTGTTACTGAATCTTGTATCAAGTCATGGGCTACACGATACTGGAAAAAAGAAAAGTTACAACTAAATCAAAATATGGAAGAGGGAAAAACCCTAATAGTAGGAATGGTACAGGACCTCCTAAAAATCAAAATGCAGTAAAGCATGGTTTATTTTCCAAATGGTTTCCACAAGAAACATTGGAGATTGCAGAAATGCTTGGTGAAACTGAGTCCAATATAAATCCTTTAGATATCTTGTGGCAAAACATTACTCTTCAGTATGCAGCTATTATTCGAGCCCAGAAACTCATGTATGTTAAGGATCAAGAAGATAAAACAATTGAAAAGATTGAAGAAAAAGAAGGTAATGTGTGTGGTGAGCGTGGGGAAGTCCAACAAGTTTGGGATAAACATGCTAATTTCTTAAACTCTCAGTCAAGAACGATGGGCGAGTTGAGTAAAATGATTCGGCAGTATGTTGATATGTTGCATAAGAATGGGGATATTGCGAACGAAGGACAAAGAGAGCGTATTAACTTCATGAAAGCAAGAACGCTTAACTTATCTGGAGTCGGTTCAGAAGTAGAAGATTCAGATGAAACGGATGTAATGATTTATGGAAACTAAAACTGTTAGAAAAAAAAGAACCATACCCTACAATTTTAGTGAAAAGCATATCGGATACATTAAGAATTGTATTGAGTGCGAAATCAATGTAGCTGAAGGTACAATACGTGCTGGTAAAACAGTTGATAACATTTACGCATTTGCTTATGTGTTGAGAAATACTGAAGATAGAATACATCTAGCAACAGGTTCAACAGTGGACAATGCAAAGTTAAATATTGGTGATGCAAATGGATTTGGATTAGAATACATTTTTAGAGGACAAAGTTCATGGGGGAAATATAAGAGCAATGAAGCTCTTTTTATTTGTGCACGAAAGTGGATAATTTTTGATAGGGTTACGTATGATTGTAAATGCATAATACACAAGAATATAGCAATTCTAAAGGATATTATCAGTTAGAATCTACTGTTAGACGTTTAAATAGAAAGCAAATCTATCCATCACCAGCTCCAATAAGTTATAAAAGCCAACAGTGTTGACTTTTTTAATGTCCTAAGTATATATAATAAAAGTGCACATATTACTGTGCACTTATTTTTAACGCATTATATTTATCATTTGCAATTTCTAGATAAATCTCTTCATGAAGTAAATCATACATCATATTTGCCCATGTACACCACAGTAAATTATGAAATGATTCATAGATACTAAGTTGTTTAATTTGTATTGGTGTTAATGGTGAATCGAAATATGCTGCGTAAAAGCGATTACGTAGATTTGAATCTGTGATTTTATTTTCAGTAAAGAAACTCATGATATCAAATAAAGGGTCATTATCTTTAGCGTATTCATAATCAATTAGATAATCTTTTTCTTTGGTAAATAAAAGATTTCCACTTACTAAATCATTATGACATAAAATATGTTCATTATGAATTTGTTGAATATCACTTATTAAATGATAATAATCATCCAAAGGATGAAGTAAGTCTTTTATATGGCTTCGATATTCATTTAAAAGTGCTACACAATTGAAGTCAACACCTGATTTTAGATTAGCGCCATGGAATTTTTTTAAAATTTTAGCTACTCGTTCTATTTTATCTTCATCATGACATAGTTTATACTCAATAGCATTGGGTATCCAACGTGTGATACGTACTCTGGTTTCAGGATCATAGTAAATTTCAGGAACATCAAGATCTAAATCTTTTATAAGAGGTAAAACATTTTTTTCATTATTAAATGCACTAAGTTCTTTTGTTTCTTCCTTAGGAATTCTTATGGCTACATTTTCAAATCCTATTTTTCCTTTATATATATTATTTGTTAATCCTAAATTAGTAGGGGTAAATTGTATATTATTCCCTAAAATCGCCTTAATTTTATTTTCCATAATCATCATATCTCCTCTACTATTTTACAACATTACATAGGTATTTTACTAATAAGATAATTTGTATTCTGTATTCATAAATGATAAAATACATCAAATGAGGTAAACTGTTATGAAAAAAAGATTGATTACAATACCTTTATTCATTGCATTCATAGGTATTAACTTATATTGGTTTAAAAGCCATGATAATTTAAGTTTATACAAACAACTTTTAATTGTCATGCTTAGTATTATTTTCTATATGATTGCGGCAACTATTGAAGTATTCTATGCTAGAAATAATATTATTCGTATAAAAATGTTTAAAGCATTTGTAACATTTTTATTGTTGTATTATATAGCATTTTTAAGTGCTGTATTATTCTTGGATGGATTTTTCTTCACAAGAGCGACTGAACACTATGTAAATTATGTGCCTTTTAAAACAATTAGGGAATTCTTTGTAACAATGCGAGATGAAAATAATTTACGCTCATTTGGTAATTTAGTGGGAAATGCAATCTTGTTTGCACCAATGGGATTATTACTTCCTTTATTTAGTAAAAAATTCCACAACTTCTTTATTTTTACTTTTACCATGATTGTAATGGTTTCGGGTGTTGAAGCTATGCAACACATAACTTATATGGGAACTGCTGACGTTGATGATATTATCTTAAATGTTGCAGGAGCGATTGGTGTCTTCCTTGTGTTTAAATTTATTTTCTTCTTGGTGAAGGATAAAATAGAGATGTATTTTAAAGATGATGATTCAAACCATCCAATAAAGCTTTAAAAAAGAATCCTCAAACTATGATATCATAGAACAAAAGGATTCTTTTTTTAGTTTTGATTCATCGCAATCATTTCTGACATGGTCATAATAAAATCAGAATAATTATTACAAGTATATAAGCGATGTATGTTTTTTGGTTCATAAAGAATGGCGATTAAATCATCAAAGATATCTTTGAATAATGCTCTATCTTCTGTACTAGTGCCAATCAATACAATCATGTTTACATCATTATCACTCCATTTGATTGATTTTTCATTAATAACAATTGACAAAAATGATTGGTAATTATTATTTTGAAGAGAGTGAGGTATCGCAACACCATTTGGAAAAGAAGTAGACGATAATTTTTCGCGTTCCATAACTTCATCGAAGAAAGTTAAATCGCAAAGTTTTAAATTTGAACACTCTTTAACCAAGTTATGAATTAATTGGGAAGGAGATTCAGCGTAATAATTCTTCTTGAAGAGTTTTTCACCAATAAAACGATTAAGATTTTTTTGCATATTAACTTTCTTCTTCTCTAATTTAAGAGTAATTATCGTATTTCGAATAGAAGTAATATCATTGTCATTTACAAATATATTTATTTGTTGTATTGGAATATTTGAATGAATGGATAATTCATTTGTGGTAATAATTAAATCAGTGTGCAAAGAAAGCGTATTAATATCTTTAAGTGAGATAATTTTTACTACATTGAGATCATCTTCGAATATTTTTGTGATTTTTTCGATAGCAGGTAGATGCATGTTATGATAATCGGCATAAATGAAGTAACAACTAATTTTGTTTTTATTTAAATTAATAGTTTCTAAGTATGATCCGATATGGAAAGCTATAAAAGATATTTCGTCTTCATTAATAATAGTTTTTGTATAATGTAAAAGCTCATTGGCTACAAACACTGCCATATCGTAAACAAGAGGATAGGTGTTTTTAATCTTATCAACTAAAGGATTTCGTGTATAACTATTATTCTTAATTCTTTGAAAGAGATTTCGTATATGAATTGTAAACTTAATAAGAAATTCTTCATCGAAAGCACTTAATGAATAAGTAATCTCGAGATTTTTAATTAATTCTTTAGTTATTTGTATATAATCATTTTCAATGAAATTCGAAATATTTTTAGTGCTAATGAATGAATAGTCAAAAGTATTACTATTGCTTGAAATAATAAGTGTCAAATAATAAAGTTCTGATTTTGGTATTTCAATACTAAATCGATCCTCTAGTATATCTTTAATATGCTTGGATATTTCAAAATCTTTTGTATTTTCTACTAAATTAATATTTATGTCTTGTTGAATAATTTGATTATTTTTTATTCTATCAATTGTAACAACAATATGGAGAATGATATTATTTAGCCCATAATCGTTAACATATAAGTTATACTGGCTAAATATTTTTTCCATTTCTTTATATAGAAACTGAATTTCATCTTGATTTGCAAATGTGTCAATGTTGGAAAAAGAGATAAAACTTTCTTTATTTTCCTTGATAATTAAAGAGTTAATGAGCTTTCGTTTATTGCGCTCATCACCTATAAGTTTGATAATATTTCTGTTTTTTTCTATAGCTAGATTAAATTGTGTAAGACTTTTTTTAATTTGTTTGAGATCATTTTCAAGTGTAGAATCACTTATATATAATTCATCTGCTAAACTAAATATACTAATTTCAATTGAGGAATTTAACAATTTTCTAATGATATAATCTTCTCTTTCGATAAAAGTTTCAGGGTTTTTTGAAATTTCCTGTGGTAGTGAAATATTTCCGTTTATCTTATATCCTTTATAGGAAGATAAAATAAATGTTGCAGTTGATGAACTATTTATTTTATTAACATAATTTCTAATTGTGCGGGATGAAACATTAAAATATTTAGACAAAAAAGATGATTCTGTCCAATCATTATTATTTTTTAATATGTCAAGTAAAGCATCATTAGAAATTTTCATAATATCTCCATCCTACTCAATTATAGTAGTCTAAAATTAATTAAACAAATTAATTAATTTCCTAGGGTTAGGAAATTGTATGTATTAAGTTTATTTCCTCAAGTCAGGAAAGATAATTATTTGTATGCACAGTAGAGAAACGATAAAGTAAAAGTGTAAACAAGAAGGGAGATAAATATGATTAGAATTTTATTAGCTTGTGGAACAGGTGCTTCATCAGGCTTTGTTGCGCAAAGTATGAGAAAAGCTGCAAAAACTATTGGAATTGAAGTTTCAATTAAAGCTGCAAGTGATACTGAAATTCAAGAATATGCAGACAGTATTGATTTACTTCTAATTGGACCACATTTGAAACATAGGTTTTCTGAAATTGAAAACTCTATAAAAAATTATCCAATTAAGGCAATGTTAATCAATCAAGATCATTATGCAATTCTTGATGGTAAAGCAGTACTAGAAGATGCATTACAATTATTAAAAATATAATAGGGGGAAAATATGAAAAAATTTATGGACTGGATGAGTGAGAAGGTTGCGCCACTCATGGAAAAATTAGCAAATAATCCTTGGATTTCTGGATTACAAAAAGCTATTATCAAAACACTACCAATGGTATTGGTAGGATCATTAGTTACAATTTATAATGTTATTAGAAAGTTTGCAACATCAATACCAGATTTGTCAGCACTTAGTTCTTATACATTTGGGCTGATTTCATTATTTATGGTTTTCTTGATTCCATATTATATTTTGGAAGAAAAGAAAAATAATAAAATGAAATATATTGCAGGGTGTACAGGTATTTCATTATATATGATGCTTGTAAATCCAGTAATCACAGAAGCTGGTTATGTTTATCAATTCTCAAATTTTGGTGCAGGTGGAATGTTTGTTGCTATCACTGCAGGTTTGTTTACTGCAATCGTATTCAGTTGTTTCAAAAAGATGACGTTCTTCAAAGAAGATTCAGTAATGCCAGACTTTGTTAAAGAATGGTTTGATTCAATGTTACCTATTGCTTTGGTTGTATTTATTGGTTGGTTTGTCGTAATTCAATGTAAATTTGATTTATATACATTTATTGTTAATTTATTTATGCCGTTAGTTAATATTGCGCAATCATGGCCGGGTATGGTATTGCTATATCTAATACCTACGGTTTTATATTCAATGGGAATTAGTGGATGGGTTTTCCAACCAATTTTAAATCCAGTAACATTAGTTGCAATTACCGCTAATGCAGAAGCAGCAGCACATTATGTTTTCACAGCAGAAACAACAACAGCATTCTTAAGCTTAGGTGGTCGTGGAGCAACTTTTGGATTAGTTATTCTACTAGCATTATCAAAATCAAGACGTTTAAAAGCTTTGGGAACAGCATCAGCAGTTCCAACACTCTTAAATATCAATGAACCAGTGGTGTTTGGTGCGGTAGCTTGGAATCCAATCTTAATGATTCCAATGTGGATTAATGCGATTGTGTTACCAACAATTACTTATTTAGTTATGACATTTGGATTAATTACGATTCCATCAGAAGTATTCTCAATGTGGTATTGCCCAGTTGGATTATCCGCATGGCTTGTGACACATGACATAACAGGTATAGTATTATTTGTAATAAACTTAGTAGTATCAACTGCGATATGGTATCCATTCTTTAAAATGTATGAAGCACAAGAGGTAAGTAAAGAACAAGAAAGAAAAGTAGAAAACGCATAAGGGGAAGAGAGTATACTCTTTTCTTCTTCATGTCTAAAGAGGGTTAATATGGAAGAAAATAAGCAAATTGAACTAGTTGCTATGCAAATCATCCTTCATGCTGGAAATGCAAGAGATAATGTGACAAAAGCATTGGGATTAATTAGTGATCATAATTATGAAGAAGCAGATCAAGAATTGAACATTGCTCAAGAAGAGATGCGATTAGCGCATAAAGCACAAACAGATATTGTTCAAGAAGAGGCACGTGGAATTAGTTATGGGTATTCTGTGTTATTTGCACATGCCCAAGATACATTAATGACAATTTATTCAGAGTTAAATATTGCAAAACAACTTTATACAATGTTTAAAAAACTTGATGAAAGGATTAGTAAAATAGAGAATGAAAAATAATTTTACAACTTTTCCAGATAATTTTTTATGGGGTGGAGCAATAGCTGCTAACCAAGCAGAAGGTGCATATGACAAAGATGGCAAAGGATTGTGTATTGCTGATTATCATCCATACATTGACAAAGATAAGAGAGATGATAGAAAAGAAGATTGTACGATCAAAAATACGCTTTCTTCTCTTGTAATAGATACAAGTTTGTATTATCCAAAACAAAATGGAATTGATTTCTATCATCGGTTTAAAGAAGATATAAAGTTGTTTAAGGAATTAGGATTAAAATGTTTTAGAACCTCCTTTAACTGGGCTAGAATTTATCCAAAAGGTGATGAATTAGAGCCAAACGAAGAAGGATTAAAGTTTTATGACGATCTTATTGATGAACTGCTACGCAATGATATTGAGCCAATAATGACAATTTCTCACTATGAAATGCCTATTCATTTAGTGAAGAAATATAATGGATGGTGTTCGAGAAAGGTAGTTGATTTTTTCGAGAGATATTGTGAAACATTGTTTGAACGTTATCACAAAAAGGTTAAATACTGGATTCCATTTAATCAAATAAATTTAGTAACATTTAATTCAATTGGAGTATTATTAGATAAAACGGATAATCTTCAACAATCACTTTATCAAGCCATTCATCATCAGTTAGTTGCTCAAGCAATTGCTAAGAAAATTGCCTGCAAATATGATAGTGAGATTAAAGTTGGAACAATGCTAAGTGACAAAATTGCATATCCTGCTACTTGTAAACCAGAAGACATTCTATTTAATACAAGAAAAAATCAAATGCAATTCTTCTTTTCTGATGTAGCAATTAGAGGTTATTATCCAAGTTATTCATACCGCTTTTTCAAGGACAATAAAATTAAAATTGAATTTGAACCTCAAGACGAGGAAATATTAAAAAATTACACAATGGATTACTTATCATTTAGTTATTACTATACTAAAGTAAATAACCATGAAAAAAATACATTTGAACCAACTGATAAGGAAAAAAATCCATATTTAAAATCAAGTGAGTGGGGCTGGGAAATTGATCCTTTGGGATTGCGAAATTGCTTGAATACGTATTATGATCGTTATCAAATTCCAATGATAATCACTGAAAATGGATTCGGTGCAAAAGATAAAATCGAGAATGGAAAGATTCATGATTTCTACCGTATTGATTATCTAAATGATCATTTTGTACAAATGGAGGAGGCTATTAAAGACGGTGTAGAATTATTTGGATACTGCTTGTGGTCTCCAATTGATATTATAAGTTGCTCATCAGCGGAAATGAAAAAAAGATATGGTGTTATTTATGTGGATTTGGATGACTATGGAAATGGAACAAAAAATAGAATGAAGAAAGATAGCTTTGATTGGTATAGAGAAGTCATTAAAACAAATGGAAAAAATCTCAAACGATAGAAAAAATATTAGTAGATATATATTGGCATTGATTCTTATTGGAGTTGGTGTCAATTTATTTCTTATTGGTAATTTTGGGTCGGATCCATTGACAGTATTACAAGATGGTATGCACATTTCATTCAATATATCAGTAGGAACAGCATCAATTTTATATAATAGTTTAATTATTATAATTGCTTTTTTCATAAATAGAAAAAACTTAAGAATGGGAACAATTATATATTCATTGATTATTGGTTTCTTCATCGACTTTTTTGCGTGGATTATTCCAAGTAGTCAATTGCTTATTGTAAGAATTATATACTATAGTTTTGGGCAAATATTTATTTCTCTAGGATTTGCTTTTTTAATTAAATGTGGACTAGGAATGACTGCAATTGATATTGTTCTATTTGAGTTTGAGAAAAAAATAAATATTAACTATAAGTATTTACGATCATTTATAGATGTTATTTATGTCGTTTTAGGGTACTTATTAGGTGGTATACTTGGTATAGGAACAATGATATCTGCATTAAGCACAGGATTTTTAATTAATATATTTATTAAGAAAAAGGAAAAAATAAATTTACAAAATGGTTAATTTCATTAATTTATTAGAAAAAAAATATTTTTTTCTTTTTTTTTCTTTTCGCTTCATGTATCATGTTACTGTAATACCTACCACGTATAAGCTTTTTGATAAGGAAAAAGCGTTTCTACAAGAAGGCCGTAAATCTTCTTTCTACGATGGACACTTCTTTTAAGTGCTTCTATCGAAGGACTTTTTTATTTGGTAGAGTATTTAGAAAAGGGGAACTATGTTAGAAAAACTATTTAAGTTAAAGGAAAAGAACACAACTGTTAAAACTGAAATTATCGCGGGGCTTACAACATTTTTAGCGATGGCTTACATTTTGTTTGTAAATCCAGATATTTTATCAGCAACAGGAATGTCATTCCAATCAGTATTTTTGGCAACAGCAATTTCATCAGGGATAGCTTCAATAATTATGGGGTTACTTGCGAACTATCCAGTTGCACTAGCACCAGGCATGGGAGTCAATGCTTTATTTGCGTTCACAGTTTGTGGTCCTATTGGAGTATTTGGATTATCATGGCAAGCGGGGTTAGCGGCTGTATTTGTATCAGGGATAGTTTTCCTGTTAATATCTGTCACAGGTATTCGTAAAATTATTATCAATTCAATTCCAAAGAATATGAAACTTGCGATTGGTGCAGGTATTGGTTTCTTCATTGCATTTATCGGATTTAAAAATGCTGGAATTATTGTTGCAAGTGAAGCAACTTTTGTGGCATTAGGAAATTTAAAGGATCCAACTGTTTTACTTGCAGTATTTGGATTGCTAATAACTTTAATTTTACTTACTAAAAAAATTAAAGCTGCAGTATTCTGGGGATTAGTTATAACTGCAGTTGTTGGAGTAGGTATGGGATTGATGGGAATGGGTGCAGGTCTTCCAACACTTCCAACATCAATTGTTTCATTTGATTTTGAAATGCCAACATTAATGGCATTTACTTCTGGATTTAGTGAATTATTCCAAAGTCCTGCAGTAATTGTTATTATCTTCTCATTCTTATTTGTTGACTTCTTTGACACTGCAGGAACTTTAGTTGCAGTTGGAAATGATATCGGTTTAGTTAATGAAAAAGGTGAAATGGAAAATATTGAAAGAGCATTACTTGCAGATTCAGTGGGTACAATTGTAGGAGCAACACTTGGAACTTCTACAGTTACTTCATTTGTTGAATCAGGATCAGGGGTTGCAGCAGGAGGAAGAACAGGACTAACAGCATGCGTTACTGGATTACTATTCTTCTTATCAATTTTCTTCTCACCATTACTATCTGTTGTTACAAGTGCAATTACTGCACCAGCATTAATCACAGTAGGTATCTTAATGGTTCAACAAGTTCGTGACATCGAATGGACTGATGTAGCAGTAGCGGCTGCAGCATTTGTTACGATGATTATGATGGTATTAACATATTCAATATCAGATGGTATCGCAATTGGATTTATTATTTATACAATTGGATGCATTGGTAGTGGTAAATATAAAGATGTTCAACCAATTGTTTGGATTCTTGATTTAATCTTTATTATTTATTTTATTTCTAAATAGTGTATAAAAAGACATATCTTCTACAAGGTATGTCTTTTTCTATCTCAATATCTTCACAACACTAAGCTTTTTCGATATACTTGTACTACTGAGATGGAGGTAATTCCGTGAAATATATATTTATTGATATCGATGGAACATTAATTGGCTCATTTGATCACCATATTCCTGATTCAACAACAAAGGCAATCACTAAAGCAAAACAAAATGGACATAGAATATTTTTATGTACAGGTCGACCATTGAGTCAGGCTGACATGTTTAAATCAGATTTATTTGACGGGATAATATGTTCAGCAGGGTGCTATGCAGAAATTAATAACGAAGTATTATTTGAAAGAATTTTATCAAATGAAGATATGAATAGAATTATAAATACGCTTGATGCATATGGAATTAATTATATTCTTGAAGGGAAAATTGGTAATTATTATCTTGAAAAAGGTCGTGAGACATTCATGGAATTATTTAAACATTATGATGCAAATATGAAGTGGGAAGATATTATCCAAAATCTAGGTTTATTTGATATGGAACTGATGGCTAAAGATGTAATTTATAAAATTACATACTATACATGTGATAAAGAATTAATAAATAAAGTTAAAAATGAATTAAGTGATTCATTTCAAATGGTTTATACGGACCGTGGAGAAGGAAACATGGTTGAAGTTGAAATCATGTATAATGATTGTAATAAGGCTGAAGGTATCAAACAGGTTATCAATCATTTTGGTGCAACACTAGATGATACGATTGCATTTGGTGATAGTATGAATGACTATGAAATGATTCAAGAATGCTCAATTGGTGTTGCGATGGGAAATGCTTGTGATGAACTAAAAGAGGTTGCAGATTATGTCACAACCCATGTGTTAGAAGATGGTATCTACAATGCATTTGAAAAGCTTGAATTAATTTAAAATTAAGTGAACAATAACAATAAGTTCAAAATAAAAACGCATTCAATGCGTTTTTATTATGTGAATACTTGAAATTCCACAGTCAAATGATTAGGATCTTTCATAAAGAAAGAGTAGACAGGATATTTTTCATGTTGTTTAGGAGAAGATATTGCAAAATCTAGAAATTGTTGATGAAGTTTATCAACTTCTTCTTTAGTTTCCTTTACAAAAGATATACATGAATAAGGAAGTGGAGAAAAAGAAGAAGATTCTAAAAAACCTATTTCACCATAACCGCTATCAAAGATAATGCATTGTGGTTCGATTCGAGAAATAGTTAATCCTAATTTTAAATAAAATTCTTTTGTTTCATCTAGATTTCTACATTGGTAGAAATTAATCATTATGAACCTCAAACAAAGTACGATCGAATTTTGTCAGAAATTCAGCGCCAGTTTCTGTAACAAGAATCATATCTTCAACACGCATATAACATTCGCCTTCAAACATCATTTTAGGTTCAGAACAGAAAATCATACCTGGTTTTAGGATAAAATCTGTTTGGCGATTAAGCATAGGAAATTCATGACAATCAATTCCAATTTGGTGACCAAGCATTCCTTCTTCTTTGTATTTAAGATGTTCACGGTATCCAAGTTTTGTAACTTCGTCTAAAATCATATCATAAAGTTCATTGATATTAGTTTTGTAGGGAATAATTTGATTTACCATTGCAACTTGCCCAGCTTGTAATGCAGCATATCCTTTAACAATATATTCAGGCGCTTTTCCAAAATAAACGGTACGTCCCCAATCTGAACAATAACCTTGATTCATATAACCAACATCAAATGCGATTGCTGTTCCAGGAACTAATTTGCTGGTTCTTGGAAAAATGTAGTTTTCTTCTGTAGTGAAAGTTCCTCTAGTTTTAAATCCAGCAGTTGGTGGAAACGAGAAATCTTGAATACCATGATCTAAACCATATTGCATGAGAGCTTGCTCAGCATCAAATTGTGTCATTCCTTCTTTTAAATTTTTTACAAGATGTAATACAGCTGCATCTGTAAATTCAGCGAGTTCACGCATCTTTTCGATTTCTTCTGGTGATTTTATATAACGTAAGTCTTCGAAAATATTTTCTGCGTAAATTGTTTCAATTGTTGGATCAACTTCTTTAAGTGTAGTTTCAATCCATTCTTTACAATCAAAGCCAATACCAATTCTTTTGCCATCAATAACTTGGCTAAGTGTATCTTCCATTTGATCCATATAAGAAATAAGAACATGATGTTCTTTAAAGAAATGTTGAAGTGTTGGAATACAAATAATTGTAATTTTTCCTTCTTTAGTACAATAAAGTAAAGCTTCTGGGTTTATCTTTGAAGTGAATTGCCCTGCAATATTATTCATGCAAGAGCGTTGCCAAAAATAAGAAGTACAACCAGATAGATATTGGAAATTGGCACTAGAAGCAAATAATACACCGTCTAAATTTTGATCAATGATTTTTTGTAAACAATTTTTTAACATAAATTTGTCCTCCATTGTATTAAGAATAGCACAAATATAATCTTAAAATTACCAAGTGATGAAAAATTATGTATCTAAATGAAGCCAAAAAATCAATAATTTGCTGATTCAATATAAAAATATCATTTATATGTAATTTGTCTTGAAGAATAGAGGGGATACGATTATAATTAGAACCATATGACCGACCGGTCGGTCGACAGGAGATAGCTATGTTTTCTAAGTTCAGTGTTAAGAAGCCCTATACAGTCATTGTAGGGGTTGTAATGGTATTGCTATTAGGGTTTATTTCATTTACAAGTTCAACAACAGACCTTCTACCCAAAATGGAGTTGCCTTACGTTGTTGTATATACGAGTTATCCTGGGGCAAGTGCAGAAAAAGTTGAAACGAGTTTGACGAAAGTTTTGGAATCGTCAATTGGAACAACTGAGAATCTTGTGAATATGAGTTCGGTATCAAGTGATAATTTATCCTTGATTATTTTACAATTTGCGGATGATACTAATATGGATTCAGCGATGATTAATCTAAATGCCAAGGTTGATTTAGTGAAAGGATATTTAGATTCATCGGTTTCAACACCAACTCTAATGGCGATTAACCCAAATATGATGCCAATCATGATGGCAACAATTGACTATGAAGGACAAGATTTAAAATCATTAAGTGAATTTGTAGATTCAAAAGTTGTACCTGAACTTGAAAAAACAAAAGGTGTAGCCACAGTTACACCTCAAGGATTACTAGAAGAAACGGTTCAAATTGTCTTAGATCAAGATAAGATTGATGATATAAATAATAAAATTTTAAATAGTGTTGATAGTGAACTTGCGAAAGCGGAAAGAGATTTGTTGGACAGTCTCAAACAAGTAAATGATGGCTTAACTAAAATTAATGAAGGTCAAACAACATTAGGAAATACAAAAAATGAAACAATTGATCAATTAGCAGAAGCAACCGTGCAACTTCAACAAGCTGCAACTAATCTAATTGCGATGGATTCTCAAATTACGCAATTAAAAGCAGAAAAAATGGCATTTCAAGGACTTGTTGATGGCTATAACAGTGCAATTGCAGCAATGGGATTAGGTGATAAAACACCAAATGAAGTAATTACAATAGTTACAGCACAACTTACACCAATTGAAAGTGGAATGACCAATCTTATCAATTTGAAAAGTGGATTAAATACAATCCTTAGTGGATTACCAAGTGATGATACTCAACCACTTGAACAATCAAGTGTTGATGCTTTAGCACCGTATGGAATCAATGTAACAACGGCAACCACAGTGGGTGAAGTAAAACCATTAATTAATGCAAAGATAACTGAATATAATGTTCAAATTGAGACAATGACAGCAACAATTGCAAATATGAAAAGTATGATTGAATTAGCGTCAAAAGTTGATGATGCGCGCGTGAAATTAAGCAATGTAGACATTGAAATCGCAACAGCAGAAGGTGTTAAACAAGCAGCAAGTGCAATGCTAATAAAAGCAGGTATTGATGTAAGTGACTTAACTAAACTACAAGTTCAACTTGAATCTGGCAAGATAACAGCAGGAGGAGAATTTACAAAAGGTGAAATTACACTCACTAATTCTAAGGCATCATTAGAATCTGCAAAAGTTCAACTTGAGGATGGTTTAAAACAATTGCGTGAAAAACGTGATGAAGCATTAAAGAGTGCTAATATTTCCGGGGCTATTACACCGGATATGATTTCAAATATCTTAATGGCAGAAAATTTTTCTATGCCAGCTGGTTATATTTTACATGATGACTCTTCAATATTAATCAAGGTAGGAGATCAATTTAATTCAATGGGTGAGATTGAAAATCTTGTATTAATGTCAATGAATATTGATGGACTAGAAGAAATACGTTTAAGTGATTTAGCAGATGTACAAATTGTAGATAATTCAGATGAAATTTATACAAAAGTTAATGGTAATGATGGAGTAATTATTACTTTTCAAAAGAATTCAACATCTTCAACAACTGAAGTATGTAATTCATTAGAAAAGAAATTTAAAACATTAGAAGGTGAATATGAAGGATTGCATTTTGCAACTTTATTAAATCAAGGTACTTATATTAATACAGTTGTAAACTCAGTATTAGAGAATTTCTTATTTGGAGCTATTCTTGCAGTCTTAATTCTTATCTTATTCTTAAAAGATATTAAACCAACAATTGTTATTGCGCTAAGTATTCCAATTAGCTTAATGTTTTCACTAGTATTAATGTATTTTAGTGGTGTAACTTTAAATATCATTTCATTATCAGGTTTAGCATTGGGAGTAGGTATGCTTGTTGATAACTCCGTTGTAGTAGTAGAAAATATCTATCGTTTACGCGGCGAAGGAATGGGAATTATCAAAGCTTCTATTCAAGGAGCAAAACAAGTATCAGGAGCAATTATTGCCTCAACACTAACTACTGTTTGTGTTTTCTTGCCAATTGTATTTGCAACTGGACTTGCGAAACAGTTATTTGTAGATATGGGATTAACGATTGCATATAGTTTGTTTGCGTCATTAATAGTTGCGTTAACATTAGTACCTATGCTATCAAGTAAATTACTAAAGAAAGATACTCAAAAGAATCATAAATGGTTTGATGGTATTGTAAATGCTTATGAAAAGTCACTGCAATGGACATTAAAACACAAAACAGTTTTATTAGTGTTGGTAGTTGCCTTATTTGCATTTAGTGTATATTCAGTTAGCCGTATGGGAATGAACTTAATTCCTAACATGCAATCTGAACAAATTTCTATGAATGTTGAATTAATCGATGAAAAAACTACTGAAAAAGATGCACAAGATATTTATGATGAAATCATAAATCGTGTTAAAGATTTGGAAGGTATTGATACAATTGGAGTTACAGCATCAGGGGGAAGACCAATGGTTTCAATGATAGCTGGATCAGGAGGAAGTGGACAATCAACAACTTTCTATATCATTACGGATAAAAATGTAAATATGAATAAACTGACTGATTCAATTCAAACAACAATTCAAGATTTACCTATTACTTCTTCAATCTCAACAAACAATATGGAATTGGGTGCATTGGGAAGTAGCGGTGTTGCTATTACACTCTATGGTGATAATTTAGATGAATTACAAGTCGCAGGAAGAAACGTTGCAGATCAATTACGAAATATTGAAGGAATTGCAGAAGTTAATGATGGTAATGAAAAACCAACAAATGAGTTACACGTTATCGTTAACAAAAATAAAGCAATGGAATATGGCTTAACTGTAGCACAAGTCTATCAAACGATTGCTTCTGGAATTAAGGAAGAGACAAAGAGTACTAAAGTAACTTTTGATAATAAAGAATATCCAATCGTTATTGTAAAAGATGATTCAGAACTTATTACAGTAGACTCACTTGAAACCACAATACTCAAAGGAACAAAAAATAAAGAAACTGAAGAGATTGAATTATCAGAAATTGCTACAGTTGAAAATAGAACAGGCATGAGTAGTATTAATCGTGAGAACAGCCGTCGATATATTACTGTATCCGCAACAATCAAGGATGGTTATAATGTTGCGTTAGTATCACGTGATGTTGAAAAATTACTAGATACATCACATATACCAAGTGGTGTTGAACTTGAATTTGCTGGAGAAAATGAGACAATTATGGAAACAATGATTGTTCTTGTACAAATGATTTTACTTGCTATTGCGTTCATCTATATGATCATGGTTGCTCAATTCCAAAGTTTATTATCACCATTTATAGTTATGTTTACAATTCCATTGGCATTCACAGGTGGATTGCTTGCACTACTTGTAACTGGGCAAGATTTATCCATTGTCGCAATGTTGGGATTTCTTGTGCTAAGTGGTGTTGTAGTAAATAATGGTATTGTATTTATTGATTATGCAAATCAATTACGTGCAGAAGGATATAATGTAAGAGATGCTCTTGTTGAAACAGGTAGAGCACGTTTAAGACCGATACTAATGACAGCATTAACTACTATTCTTGCGATGACGACAATGGCTTTAGGAATAGGTGCAGGCTCTGCAATGATGCAGGGTATGGCAATTGTAACAATTGGTGGATTGACATATGCAACATTATTAACATTATTTATTGTTCCAATTATGTATGAAGTATTTAATAAAAAACGTAAATACAAAGTAATTAAGGAAGAAGGTGAAGATGAATGAGTTCTGAAAAAGAGATAGAAATTTTTAAAGCAGTATTCAATTTAGCTAAAAGTGGAAAAGATTTTAATAACTTGCGCGTACAAGAAATTGCAGATGCTGCAAATATGGGCAAGGGAACGCTTTATGAGTACTTTAAAAGTAAAGATGAAATATTAGAAAAATCATTCGATTATTTCTTACAAGAAGAATTCATACACGCTCATCATTTATTGGCACAAGGCAAAAACTTTGAAGATAAAATAAAACAAATACTTTGGCAACTAGTTCATCAAAATGATGGATGCTCATCATTTGAAATATTATTCGCAAATTATCAAAAAATTGGAATCAAGAATTTGATAGAAAAAAGCAGAGAAAAGATGCATGCTGCAGTACCTTATTTTATTGAAATTTTGGATGTAATGATAGAATCTGGTGAAGAAGAAAAGGTTATTTTAAAAAGTGATGACCGTGATTATCAACGTTTTGTTTTGTTGAGTGGCATTTCAGGTTTTATGATGTGCTCAAAATTACATGATGATCCAATGAATAACCCTAAAGTTAAACAACTTATTGATAATACAATTAAATCCATTTTAAAAGGATTGAACTAAAAGAAGACATATTAGTCTTCTTTTTTGGTGATTAATTCAATAAATTTGATTGATGGAGCAGATAATGATTTACGTGTAAGATATGCATACCCAATACTACGTGTTGGAAGTGGTGGTTGAACATCAAGTTCAAAAACTTCTTTATTCAGGTATTTGCTAGAAAACTCTTTAATTACACACGCAACACCAAGTCTTTCTTTTACACACTCAAGTAATAAACTATGGGCACCAAGTTCCATATGAGGTTCTACTTTAATTCCATTTTTAGCGAATTGTTTATTTAAAAAGTAACGTGAATTAGAGGATTCTTCTAAAAGAATCAAAGGTAATTTAGATATTTCTTTATATGTATATGTTTTATCTGTAGGATTTTTACCTACAAAGATATCATGAATCATAAAACATTCAGTAAATGTTAAGGACTCATCATGGGTAGGTAAATTCACAAATCCTAAATCAACTTGGTTATTTTTTAATAATTGATTGATTTCTAAACTAGTTCGATTAATGACTTTGATTTTAACATTAGGATATAGGTCATGAAATTTTGAAAGATAAGGGGCTAGAAAAAATTCACTTACACTATCACCAGCTGCAATATTGAGTTCACCTTCTTTCAAATCACTGAGATTTGAAATTTGATTTTCAGCATTTGTAATTAATGTGAGAGCTTGATTTATATTTTGAAAAAGAAGTTCACCTTCTCTAGTAAGAGTTACTCCCTTGGGCATTCTTACAAATAATTGTGTTTTAAGCTCTTTTTCTAATAGACTAATAGCTTGAGACACCGCAGATTGCGTTATAAATAGGTTTCTAGCAGCCGAAGAAAAACTTAATGTAGATGCTGCTTCATTAAAGATTTTGTACTGTTCAAGCTTAATATTCATATATTAGTACTCCTTATATCAAAACCATTAATGTTTAATTATACTAATGGATAAGATTAGTTTATAATAAATCCGTAATGAGTGCAACTCATAGAAAGGTTACATAGTTATGGAAAGAAAAGTAGGTACAGTTTCAAGAGGGGTTCGTTGCCCAATTATTCGTGAGAAAGATGATTTAGCTAAAATCGTAGTTGACAGTGTTCTTGATGCAGCAAAGAGCGAAGGATTTGAATTAAGAGATCGTGATGTAATTTCAATTACTGAGTCAATCGTAGCTCGTTCACAAGGAAACTATGCAAGCGTTGATGCAATTGCAACAGATGTTAAAAACAAATTAGGTGGAGAAACTATTGGTGTTATATTCCCAATCTTATCTCGTAATCGTTTTGCGATTTGTTTAAAAGGTATCGCAATGGGAGCTAAGAAAGTAGTTCTTATGTTAAGCTATCCAAGTGATGAAGTTGGAAACGAATTAGTATCATTAGACAAACTTGATGAAGCAGGAGTTAATCCTTATTCAGATGTTCTTACTTTAGAAAAATACAGAGAATTATTTGGTGAAAATAAACATGAATTCACAGGTGTTGATTATGTTGATTATTACAGCAATATTATTACATCAGCAGGAGCTGAAGTTGAAGTTATTTTCGCTAATCAAGCAAAAACAATTCTTAACTACACAGATTGTGTATTGACTTGTGATATTCACACACGTGCACGTACTAAACGTATTCTAAAAGCTGCAGGTGCAAAAGTAGTTTGTGGTTTAGATGATATCGTAACATCAAGTATCAATGGTGAAGGATATAATGAAAAATATGGTTTATTAGGTTCTAATAAATCAACTGAAGATAAAGTGAAACTATTCCCTAGAGAAGAATGCAAAGAATTAGTTCTTGATGTTCAAAAGTCTATCTTAGATAAAACAGGTAAACATGTAGAAGTTATGATTTATGGAGATGGTGCTTTCAAAGACCCTCAAGGTAAGATTTGGGAATTAGCGGATCCATGCGTATCACCTGCATTTACTGATGGCTTAATCGGTACTCCAAATGAATTAAAATTAAAATATCTTGCAGATAATGACTTTAAAGATTTAAGTGGCGAAGAATTGAAGGAAGCAATTTCTAAGAGTATTCGTGAAAAAGATAATAATCTTGTAGGAAACATGGCTTCTCAAGGAACTACACCAAGACAACTAACAGATTTAATTGGATCACTTTGTGACTTAACAAGTGGATCTGGAGATAAAGGAACACCAATAGTATTAGTACAAGGTTATTTCGACAACTATACTAATTAAGAAGCAATAGGGAAGAGGAAAAATATGAAACAAGATAACATTTTAGTTTTAGATTTAGGAAGTCATGATAATACACGTATAACACGTTTAATTCGTGATTTAGGTGTCTATAGTGAAATTAAACCCCACGATATTACCAAAGAAGAAATCGCAACTTTAAATGTAAAAGGCATCATTATAAATGGTGGAGAAAATAACATCATTGATGGCAAAGAAATCGATGTGAATGATGAAATTTATTCATTAGGTATTCCGGTTTTTGCGGTTGGACATAAACTTGCGAAGGTTGATAACAAGTCTAGTTGGGCAACAACTGATGAAGATATCAAGGAAGAATTAAAAGTGTTTATCTTTGATGAATGTCGCGCTGAAAAAAATTGGAATATGAAGAATTTCGTTAATGACCAAGTTGAAATTATTCGCCAACAAGTAGGTGATAAGAAAGTTTTATTAGCCCTTTCTGGTGGTGTTGATTCATCTGTTGTTGCGGCATTACTTATTAAAGCTATTGGTAAACAATTAACTTGTGTTCACGTTAACCATGGATTAATGAGAAAAGGTGAATCGGAGGATGTTATTGAAGTTTTCCAAAATCAACTTAATGCAAATCTTGTTTATGTGGATGCGACTGATCGTTTCTTAGGAAAACTTGAGAATGTAAGTGATCCTGAGCAAAAACGAAAAATTATTGGAGCTGAATTTATTCGCGTATTTGAAGAAGAAGCTCGTAAACTAGATGGTATTGAATTTTTAGCACAAGGAACAATTTATCCAGATATTATTGAAAGTGGCACTAAGACTGCAAAAGTTGTTAAATCACATCATAATGTTGGTGGACTTCCTGATGATCTTCAATTTCAATTAGTAGAACCTTTATACCAATTATTTAAGGATGAAGTACGTGCTTGTGGTTTAGAATTAGGGTTACCACATGACATGGTTTATCGTCAACCCTTCCCAGGACCAGGACTAGGTGTAAGGTGTTTAGGTGCAATTACAAGAGAACGTTTAACTGCACTTAGAGAAGCAGATGCAATTCTTAGAGAAGAGTTTGCAAGTCATGGTTTAGACCAAAAAGTATGGCAATATTTTACAGTAATCCCTGAGTTTAAATCAGTGGGTGTAAAAAATAATGCTAGATGTTATGAATATCCAATTATTCTACGTGCTGTAAATACAATTGATGCAATGACAGCAACAATTGAACAAATTGAATGGCCAATCCTACTTAAGATTACAGATCGTATTCTAAATGAAGTAGCGAATGTAAACCGTGTATGTTATGACTTAACACCAAAACCATGCGGAACAATTGAGTGGGAATAAACCCACTAGAGCTGAAAGCCTTTATTTATAAGGGTTTGAAGCTCTTTTTTTATACTCGATGTGTACTTATTGCATTAATTTCTTTGTCTTTCGATGAAATCCAAAGTGTGAATTATCATTTTTAACAGTTTCTACTGGTTGATAATTTATCACACCGTTGAGTCTCTAGCTACCTCAAAATCTTCATGACCTAAGCGCCCTTTGATGATAAGACAATTTTCACTCATACTGATGAGGAGATAAGTATGAGAGTAGTGTTTCAGGATTGAAACGATTTAATTGTTAGAGTAGTTCTATCTTTACTAGTTTCCGTTTCATTGTATTCTATGCGATTTAAGTATTCTCTTGTACCTGTAAAAGTAGCTAACTTTTGTTGAGAAACGCCATATTCTTGACGTTTAGATTTTAGTTCATTTATAAAATTTGTATCATTCATAATGTGATACCTCTTTTTTTGTGAGTAGAAAAAGACAGCCGATTTTTATCAACTGTCTTGAGATAATCTTATTTAGTTTTGTAATTCATAATTAAAGTGATAAACTGAAATTTCTTACTAATTATTATTTCGTATCTTTTTAACATTCTTATTCATTAAATGTCTTCCTAAATTTCTATATACAAATGTCTTAATGGCTGACATTTCTTGATGATGTTCTTTTAATAAATCGTCAGGACAATCATACACTCCAAAATCATTATTGATACCTTCACTTTGTATATAAGTATTATTTCTGTCAAAATCGATAATCAGATTTCTAAAATCCTTTACGGCAACACCATAGCCACAAAATGCACCTATACAATTAATATTAGATTTCTGCAATTTTTCTAGATATGATTTATCTAAAATAAAAGCCTCTAATTCATACCATTTATCTTCAAGTAATACTTCTACCCAGCTATGAAACACATTTTGAGGAGCTAATTTATAAACCAGTCCTGTCATTGCTCCTTTTTGTAATTTTTTATCAATTGTAAAACCATGCACCCTACAGGGAATATTACAAGCTCTTAAAAGAGCCATAAACAATGTACCTTTCGTATTACATTGACCGTAACCATCAGACAAAACTTTAGATGCAGAAATATTATCATCAATATTATATCCAAATAAAATATCATCTCGTACAAAGTTATAAATTGCTTTAATACATTCAAATGTATCAAGACTTTTCCACTTTTTCAATTCAACTAACTGCTGAATTAAAACATTTGAGTAATCCAGAAGTGGAGTTTCCCGAATATATCTATCCATCTTATCACCTCATCAAATTCTAAGTTTTATTTTATCATAATGACAATCAATAGTCATTGAGTTATGTGGTATTGTAATAAGGGTTATGCGATATAATACATTAAAAAATCATATATCTAAAATGATAGTAAACCAATTATTTAAAGCATTTTTATGTAAATGGGAATGTAGATTTTTTGCTATCTATAGAGTACTGAAAAAAAGA